>NZ_AZSV01000001.1:0-224468 GCF_000582595.1 Pseudomonas sp. BAY1663 | reverse complement strand
GCATTTGCTCGAACGCGGGACAATTGCTATCGCAAGCACACCGCTACTCTATCTATAGCCCAAGTACGGACAGCGCTTTCACCTTCCTTCAAACTGAACCTGCCAGCTATTACACTAGTGCTTCCTATCCGTTCATGGCTTTCCCATGCCTCAGCACAGCCTCGCACCGCTAGATATTCTTCTGTTCCCCACCTGGCTTGTTCCGGTCGAGCCGGCAGGGGTTGTGCTCAAGGGACATGGGCTGGGCATCCGGGATGGCCGGATTGCGCTGATCGCTCCCCGGGCCGAGGCACTCAAGCATCACGCCAGGGAAGTGCGGGAACTGCAAGGAATGCTGCTGGCACCCGGCCTTATCAATGCCCATGGCCATGCCGCGATGACGCTTTTCCGTGGCCTGGCCGATGATCTCCCGCTGCAGACCTGGCTTCACGACCATATATGGCCGGCCGAGTCTCGCTGGGTCGATGAACAGTTCATCCGCAGCGGCAGCGAGCTGGCCATTGCCGAACAGCTGAAAAGCGGCATCACGTGCTTTTCCGATATGTACTTCTTCCCGAATGTGATCAGCGAGCTGGTACACAAGCATGGGATTCGCGCGCAGATCGCCATTCCGGTACTGGACTTTCCGATTCCAGGCGCTCGCGATGCAGATGAAGCGCTACGCAAAGGCGTCGCGCTGTTCGATGACCTGAAGCATCATCCTCGCATCAGCGTGGCGTTTGGACCGCATGCCCCATATTCGGTAGCAGATGACAAGCTGGAAAGCATCCGCATCCTGGTCGCGGAAATGGACGCCGGAATCCATATGCATGTGCACGAAACCGCACATGAGGTCCAGGAAGCGCTGCGCAAGCACGGAGAGCGCCCCCTGGCCCGACTCGCCCGCCTGCAACTGCTTGGCCCCCGCTTCCAGGCAGTGCACATGACCCAGATCGACGACGAGGATCTGGCGTTACTCACGGAGCACAATTGCAGCGTCATTCATTGTCCGGAATCCAATCTCAAGCTCGCCAGTGGCTTCTGCCCCGTCGAACGGCTTTGGGAGGCTGGCATCAACGTGGCCATTGGCACCGATGGCGCGGCAAGCAACAATGATCTGGATCTGCTGGGCGAAACACGTACCGCGGCCTTGCTGGCCAAGGCGGTTGCGGGCTCGGCTACGGCACTCGATGCCCACCGCGCGCTTCGTATGGCAACGCTCAATGGGGCACGTGCACTGGGACTGGATGACCACACCGGCTCCCTGGAGCTGGGCAAGTTCGCCGACCTCGTCGCATTCGACCTTTCCGGCCTGGCGCAGCAACCGATATACGATCCGGTTTCACAACTGATCTATTCGGCCGGGAGAGACTGCGTCCGCCACGTCTGGGTAGGCGGCAAGCAACTGCTGAATGACCGTTGCCTGACGCGCATGGACGAAGAGCGACTGATCGCCAATGCTCGTCAGTGGGGCGAGAAGATCGCGAGCACCGACAAACTCTGATGCGCGCCCTCCATCGCCGAGAGCATCGGCAATGCCGCGACAAACTGACATACAACGATAGGCACCTGTAGCGCCCTTCGTCTGACGGAAGCTGGCAACATGAGCGTTTGCAGCTCAAGCTTCTCCCTCAAGCTTTCAAACGGAACGCACCATGAGTAACGTCGACCACGCTGAAATCGCCAAATTCGAAGCCCTTGCACACCGCTGGTGGGATCGCGAAAGCGAATTCAAGCCCCTGCACGAAATCAATCCACTGCGGGTGAACTGGATAGACGAGCACGCCTCTCTTGCCGGCAAGAAGGTCATCGACATCGGGTGCGGCGGCGGAATTCTCAGCGAAGCGATGGCACACCGCGGCGCCCAGGTAACCGGCATCGACATGGGCGAAGCCCCCTTGTCCGTTGCGCGCCTGCATCTGCTCGAATCCGGGCTGGAAATCGATTATCGGCAAATCACCGCCGAAGCCATGGCCAGCGAATGCCCCGGACAATTCGATGTCGTCACCTGCCTCGAGATGCTCGAACACGTTCCGGACCCGGCATCGGTCATTCGCGCCTGTCATGCACTGGTCAAGCCCGGTGGACAGGTGTTTTTTTCGACGATCAACCGCAACCCGAAGGCTTACGCGTTCGCCATTATCGGAGCGGAGTACCTGCTGCAGCTGCTGCCGCGCGGAACCCATGATTTCAAGAAATTCATCCGCCCATCCGAACTGGGCGCCTGGAGCCGCGATACGGGGCTGGCCGTCAAGGACATCATCGGCGTCACCTACAATCCGCTGACCAAGCAGTACAAGCTTTCCGCGAATGTGGACGTCAACTATATGGTCCAGACGATCAAGGAGGCTTGATGCGCCTGCGCGCTGTTCTGTTCGACATGGACGGTACCCTGCTCGATACCGCTCCCGACTTCATCGCCGTAGCCCAGGCTATGCGCCTTGCCCGGGGGCTTCCTCGCGTGCCGGACCAGCAGATCCGCGACGTCGTATCAGGCGGGGCCAGGGCCATGGTACTCAGCGCGTTCGACACGGACCCGTTTTCGGCTGAATTCGAAGCGCTGCGGCTGGAGTTCCTCGAGCGCTACCAGGAGCACTGCGCCATATATAGCCATCTTTACGATGGCATGGCCGAGCTGCTCGAGGACATCGAGCATGCCAACCTGCTCTGGGGAGTGGTCACCAATAAGCCCCTGCGCTTCGCCGAGCCGATAATGCAGCAGCTGGGCCTGGCTTCACGGTCTGCCGTGCTGGTCTGCCCCGATCATGTCAGCAAGAGCAAGCCCGATCCTGAACCCATGTTGCTGGCGTGCCGCCAGCTCGACCTCGATCCACGCACGGTCTTGTTCGTGGGCGATGACCTGCGGGATATCGAGTCCGGCCGCGCCGCGGGAAGCCGTACGGCCGCCGTACGCTATGGCTACATACATCCCGAGGACAACCCTGATCACTGGGGCGCCGACGTGGTGGTGGACCATCCTCTGGAGCTGCGCAACGTACTGGAACGCGCACTCTGCAGTTGCTGAGGCAACGGCTTTCTGAATACCAGTTCGACCTTTTCGCGCCGCACTGCCGGGCGCCACTGTTCATAAGATAGATGAGGCACACGATGTTCGAGTATTCCGCCCGCCCCGACCTTCTCCAGGGGCGCATCATCATGGTTACCGGCGCCGGTCGCGGCATTGGCGAGGCAGCCGCGAAAGCCTATGCCGCACATGGCGCCACCGTTCTTTTGCTGGGCAAGAACGAAGAGAACCTGAACCGCGTCTATGACGATATCGAGGCGGCAGGACATCCGCGCCCCGCCGTCATCCCCTTCAACCTGGAGACCGCGCTGCCGCATCAATACGACGAGTTGGCCGCCATGGTCGAGGGCGAATTCGGACATCTCGACGGCCTTCTCCACAACGCAGCCATCGTCGGCCCCCGCACGCCGCTGGAGCAATTGTCCGGAGACAATTTCATGCGCGTGATGCAGGTGAATGTCAGCGCGATGTTCATGCTGACCAGCACGTTACTGCCGCTGCTCAAGCTTTCCAAGGATGCCTCGGTGATCTTCACATCCAGCAGCGTCGGTCGTAAGGGACGCGCCTACTGGGGTGCCTATGCGGTATCGAAGTTCGCCACCGAGGGCTTGATGCAGGTGCTCGCCGATGAGGTGGAAGACACCGCTGCGGTCCGCGCCAACAGCGTCAACCCGGGTGCCACCCGCACCGACATGCGCGCCAAGGCCTACCCCGCGGAAAACCCTGCGGCCAATCCGTTGCCGGCAGAGATCATGCCCGTCTATCTGTACCTGATGGGTCCGGACAGCGCTGGCGTCAACGGGCAGGCCCTGAACGCACAATAATAGAGCCGCTGCGCTTGGGGCTGGAACCAGCCCCAAGGTCATCCCGCGAGATGATCAGGGACGTTTTGCACGCTCACCACGGCCATCGTTGCCTGCCGCGCCCCGCTTCTTGCCAGCGCCAGGCCGGGAATGGCCGGATTCGTCACTGCGCTTGCCGCCCTTGCGACCCGAATCTCCCGGACGCTCGGCAACCGCTGTCCCCCTGCCCTTGCCGCCGCCATGTGGTTTGCGGGCAGCCTGGTCGGCACGAGGGCCGTGCGCTTTTTCCGCAGCGCCATGTACATCGGCTTCGTTCGCCGGACGCAGAGTTCGCGACCGCCGCTCGCCACGACCGAGTGGCTTCGCCACCTTGCGTTGCATGCGGTCGATCTTCTCTTTGGCCTTGGCTTTCATTGCCGGGAGCGCCACCGGCTTGAGACCGACTTCCTCACTGAGGATGTCCACCTCCGCCTGCGACATCTCGCGCCAGCGGCCCATGGGCAGATCGGAGGTCATGAACACCGGCCCGAAACGAACCCGCTTCAGCCGGCTAACCACCAGCCCCTGGGACTCCCACAGGCGGCGAACCTCGCGATTACGGCCCTCCATCACCACGCAGTGGTACCAATGGTTGAGCCCCTCACCGCCCGGCGCCTCCTGGATGTCAGTGAAACGTGCCGGCCCGTCTTCGAGCATCACGCCGGTTTTCAGCCGCTCGATCATCTCGTCGTCGACCTCGCCGCGGACACGTACCGCATATTCGCGGTCCATTTCATAGGAGGGATGCATCAGGCGGTTGGCCAACTCGCCATCGGTAGTGAACAGCAGCAGGCCGGTGGTATTGATGTCGAGGCGACCGATGTTGATCCAGCGGCCTTCTTTGGGGCGCGGCAGCCGGTCGAATACCGTGGGGCGGCCTTCGGGATCGTTGCGGGTGCAAATCTCGCCGTCGGGCTTGTTGTAGATCAGCACGCGGCGAACCGATTCGCTGGCTTCTTCGCGTTTGAGCAGACGACCATCGACGGCGATCGCGTCATGCGAGTCGACACGCTGGCCCAGGCTCGCAACGGCCCCGTTGACCTTCACCCGCCCCTCGCCGATCCATTTCTCGACGTCGCGGCGCGAGGCCATACCCAGACGGGCAAGCACCTTCTGCAGTTTTTCGCCGTGGGCAACGTGTGCGGTCGTGTCTTCGTGTTCGGTCATCTGGGCACCTCCCGGTGTGGCATTCCGATTGAAAGGGCGCGAATCATACGCGTATCGGTGATAGCGCGCACCAAAGGATAGCGAATCACTCTCCGTTTCCCTAACCCAACGCGGCAAGCGCCTCGACGGTGTTTCGCTGTATCCGCGCCCAATCGCCGTTCTTCAGGCTTTGTGCATCGATCATCCAGGTACCGCCGACGCACATCACGTTCGGCAGAGCCAGATACTGGGCCGCGTTCGTGGCATTGATGCCGCCGGTAGGACAGAAACGCACATCCGCGAAAGGCCCGCTCAATGCCTTCAAGGCGGCGATACCACCACAGACCTCCGCGGGGAACAGCTTGAAGCGACGATAACCCAGCGCATAGCCCTCCATGACATCCGATGCACTACCGGTACCCGGCAGCAACGGTATGGAGCAGCTCACGCCGGCCTCGAGTATTTCCCGCGTGGAACCGGGCGTCACGATGAACTGTGCACCGGCAGCCTCCACCTCGTCCATCATGCGACGGTCCAGCACCGTTCCGGCACCGACGCACAAGCCGGGGCGCTCTTCGCGCAGGCGGCGAATGGCGGTGATGCCGTGAGGCGAACGCAGGGTGATCTCCAATGTATCGAGGCCGCCGGCAGCAAGCGCGTCGGCCAACGGCAAGATCTGCTCCTCGCTACCGATCGTGATCACCGGAAGAATCCGGGCACGCACGCAAAGAGTTTCGATCAGGGCGTTTTTCTGGTCCATGGTCATGAAAGAATCCTCGGGCCTCATGGGCACCAGTAAATTTCCAGCGGGGAATGCAGGAACGCGCGAATCGGCATCTGCAGGGCATCAGCACTCAATGCCGCACGCATGGTTTCGAGCTTGTCGGTACCCTGGATCGCCAGGCACTGCATCCGGGCGGAGGCCAGTAAGGGATAGGTCAGCGTAATCCGGCACTCGGGGGCAGCCGGCGCGTGTATCGGCAGGCAGCGTTCCGGGCAGTCATGCCGCAGCGCATGCGCAAGGTTCGCATTGCCAGGAAACAGCGAAGCCGTATGTCCATCGTTCCCCATGCCCAGCACGAGTACATCGATGGGACGGGTGAATTCCAGCAACGCCTGATCGGCAAGCCGCGCCGCGTCCTCGAGCGAATCCGCAGACCGATAAAGCCCGAACAGCTGCGCCTCGGCCGCGGCGTTCCGTAATAGATGGCGGCGAACCAGGCCCTCGTTGCTCGCGGGGTCGCTTGGCGGCACCCAACGCTCATCAGCCAGGCCGATCTGCACCCTTGACCATGGAAGTTCCCGCCGCGAGAGCGCCTCGAAGAAGGCAACCGGGCTGCGCCCGCCGGATACGACGAGGCTGGCCACACCATGGGTTTGCACGGCATACGCGAGCGCTTGGCCACCCCGTCGGCCAGCAGTTCCGCCTGTCGCTGCGCATCGGCCGAACTGTGGGCAATAACGCCAGTGGGCAGATCGAGTTCAGAGATCGCCATACCAGGACCTCCCGTCACGCGTGATGAGGGCAATCGAAGCGACCGGCCCCCAGGAGCCGGCCGGGTAAAGTTTGAGTTCTGCACCGAGCCGGGTCCAGCCGTCGATCAACTGATCGCACCATTGCCAGGCGTACTCGATCTCGTCCCGGCGCACGAACAGGTTCTGGTTGCCCTGCATGACTTCCAGCAGCAGGCGCTCGTAGGCATCCGGGATTCGAGCGCTCTTGTAGGTCTCGGAGAAATTCAGCTGCAGAGGGCCGCTGCGAAGATGCATCCCCTTGTCCAGGCCCTGCTCCTTGGTCATCACCTGTAGGGAGATTCCTTCGTCCGGCTGCAAGCGAATGATCAGGCGGTTGCTGATCAACGAGCGCTGCTCCGGGGCGAAGATATAGAACGGCGGCTCCTTGAAATGGATGACGATCTGCGACAGTTTCTGCGCCATGCGCTTGCCGGTGCGCAGATAGAACGGGACGCCCGACCAGCGCCAGTTGCAGATATCGGCCCGCAGCGCCACGAAGGTTTCGGTACTGCTTTCGGTATTGGAATTCTCTTCTTCGAGATAACCGGGAACTGCCTTGCCTGCGACATTCCCGGCAGCGTACTGGCCCCGGACCACACGCTGGTGAATGCTTTCGGGCGTAAGCGGCGCCAGCGCCTTGAGCACCTTGACCTTTTCGTCGCGAATGCTGTCCGCCGTGAGGTTGCTCGGCGGGTCCATGGCGATCAGGCAAAGCAGTTGCAGCAAATGGTTCTGGACCATGTCGCGCAGCTGGCCGGCCTGATCGAAATACCCCCAGCGCCCCTCGATCCCCACCGTTTCGGCAACCGTGATCTCGACATGCGAAATGTGGTGCTGGTCCCACTGCGTCTCGAACAGGCTATTGGCGAAACGCAGCGCAATGAGGTTCTGTACGGTCTCTTTGCCAAGATAGTGGTCGATGCGATAGATACGGCTCTCAGGGAAGTACTGCGCCACGGCATCGTTGATCACCCGGGACGATTCCAGGTCATGCCCGATCGGTTTTTCCAGCACCACTCGCGCCTGCTCGGCAAGCCCGGTCGCAGCGAGGAATCGGCAGATATCGCCGTAGACGGAGGCCGGTGTGGCGAAGTAGGCAATCAGCGGCAGCTCCGCCGGCACGCACTCGGCAAGCGCCGCGTAACCCTCACCCTGGCGAAAATCCATCGTCAGGTACTCGAGCCGGGCAGCGAAACGCTGGAGCGTCCGCTCGTCCAGCTCGCCCGCCGGAATGCGGTTGTGCAACGCCTGCTCGATACGGGCCTTATGGAGCGACGGCTCACCCGGCTCGCGGGATAATGCCAGTATTCGGGTGTCGGCATGCAGCAGGCCGGCCCGATCCAGTTGATACAGGGCGGGAAACAGCTTGCGCAGCGCCAGATCGCCCAAGGCGCCGAACAGGGAGAAAGTGATGGCCTCTAGGGTAATGCCTGGCATGGTCTTTCCGCTTGAAATACAAAAATCTCGATGCAGCCAGAAATACAGCTTAAGCACGACGATGGCTAGCCAAACAGCCCAAATCGATGAATGCCGGCGTCGCGGCGATCACTCAGGAAATACTGGCGCCACCCCAACAGACACGATTGCTCGGCAAATGCTCAAGAGACCATGAAAAAAAATCGAAAAGAGCGCGAGTGCGTTAATGCTTCGATAAATCCCCGCAACACCGTATCGGCGTAGCGCCAACAAGCAGCGAACGAAGCTCTGTCCGCTGCTTGGCCGAATCGAGGTTAAATGGGCGCCATCCGAGAACGGAACAGCGCCTGGTGCTCCCGACACTGCCTGGCGGCAAGCAGGAATACCCCATGGCCACCGCGGGCGAATTCCAGCCAGGTGAAATCCACTTCAGGATACAAAGCCTGGACATGGGTCTGGCTGTTGCCGACCTCGATGATCAGGACGCCATCATCCGTAAGGTGATCCGCAGCCTCGGCGAGCATGCGCCGCACCAGATCCAACCCATCATCGCCACAGGCCAGGCCCAATGCAGGCTCATGGTGGTACTCCTCGGGCATGTCGGCGAAATCCTCGGCATCCACATACGGCGGATTGGACACGATCAGATCGAAGCGCTGGTTCGGCAAGCCCTGAAAACCGTCGCTCTGCACCGTGTAGACGCGCTCGTCGAGGCCATGGAGTTCGATATTCCGGTTCGCCACCTCCAACGCCTCGAACGAAAGGTCCGCCAGCACCACCTCGGCATCGAGAAACTCATAGGCGCAGGCGATGCCTATGCACCCCGAACCGGTACACAGATCGAGAATCCGCGCGGGCGACTTGTTCAGCCATGGCTCGAAGCGCTGCTCGATGAGTTCGGCTATCGGCGAGCGTGGAATGAGCACCCGCTCATCCACGATGAACGGCAGCCCGCAGAACCAGGCTTGCCCCAGCAGGTAGGCCGTCGGCACACGTTCCTCGATGCGCCGACGCAAGAGCGCCTGCAGATGGGCACACTCATCCAGCTCGAGGCGACAATCCAGATAGCTATCGGACATCTCCCAGGGCAGATGCAACGCGCCGAGCACCAGTTGGCGGGCATCATCCCAGGCGTTATCGGTGCCGTGTCCGAAATAGAGTTGCTCTGCCTGGAATCGGCTGACAGCCCAGCGAATATAGTCACGCAGGGTACGCAAACGGGAGAGCGAAGCGGTCACGGGAGCATCTCCTATGAAAAAGGGCGCGCGAGTTTAGCAGGCGTATGGAAACGCGAGCTACGGCGGTTCCATACGTCGGTCGCCAAGCGCGAACAAGCCCGACGCCATCTGTAAATGACCCATTTGATTGAAGCATCCGAAAGCTGGGCGCAGTACCCTTGCGGCCCGGTATAGAACCTGCTGTCTTCACTGGCCATCCAAGCGGATACGAGTATCGAAATCCGCAACCAGGGATTCATCCGGCGAATCATGGGGCCGGGCGGTTCACATCGTCGCGTTCTGGCGCCACAATCAGCCCCCTCACAGTACAAGGAGTCGATAATGACCAAGCCACAGACCATGCTTCAGCTCAGTGGCCGCAGCTATAACCCGGCAACGCTGGCGAACGCCACCCTGCTGGTCATCGACGTGCAGGAAGAGTACCGCAGCGGCGTGCTTGCCCTGCCTGCCCTGGACCGGGCATTGCCGGAAATCACCCGCTTGCTGGCCGCCGCGCGCGAAGCCGGCGCGCCGGTCGTGCACGTGCATCACCTGGGCATCAGTGGAGGGTTATTCGACCCCCAGGGTTTTCGCGGCCAGATCATGCCGGAAGCTGCGCCGCAGCCGGGTGAAGCCGTGGTCGCCAAACGACTGCCGAATGCATTTTCCGGCACTGAGCTCCATGAACTGCTGCAGAAGATCGGCCGCCTGGACCTGATCGTCTGCGGATTCATGACTCATTCGAGCATCAGCACCACCGTCCGGGCCGCCAAGGATTACGGCTACCGCTGCACACTGGTCGACAGTGCCTGTGCGACCCGCAACCTGCCCATGGGTGACGGCAGCATCGACGCCGAACAGGTCCATCGGATGGAAATGACCATACTGGCCGACAATTTCGCCGTCTGCGTACCCGACGTTGCGGCACTGACCCAGCGCTGATGCCCTCTCCTGCGCACCCTTGCATGGACCCGACGGAGCGCTCCCGGTCATAGCCAGACGACAATCAGAGGTAACCGGAATGAAGCAATCCGACGGCTTCGATGCCCGCCGCCTACGCTCCCGCGGAGCCAGAGGCTGGCCCCTGCGACTCGGTGTGCTCTTCGGCGCCCTGCTCGCGATGCTCGGCGCTCTGATGACCCTCACGGGCCTGGCTTCCCTACTAGGCCGCGGCGAGGCGCTTGGCGTCCTGGGAACGAGCGACGCTGGCGCCGTTGCATCGGGGCTGGGCATGGCCATACTGCTGGTTGGCGTATTCATCTGGCGCCGCTGCCGGCGCCGATTGCGCCAGCCAAACGAATTGAGCATGGCACGGCACCTGATGAAGAAGCGCGACTGAGCCGAGGAGCCACGCGAACCCCGCCTGGGCAACATGACTGGGGTAAACTGATGCCCTGTCCGGAGGCCCCATGCAAGACGACGACTTTTCCCTTTTCCACTCCGCCGTACGCGGCGTCAAACCGATCAAGCACGAGCGCGCCGAAACCGGCAAGCCACGCAGCAACCGTGAACAGATCGCCAGCCGGCGCGCCAATGCCACCAGTCGAAATGAGCAGACTCGTGTCGACGGCCTTTCCGACCAGTTCGTCATCGACGTGGGCGCCGAAGACGAACTCTACTGGGCCCGGGACGGCGTGCAGGATAGCCAGATACGCAAGCTGAAGGCCGGCCAGATACCCTTCGAGGGCAGCCTCGACCTGCATGGATTGAGCGTGGAGAAAGCGCGCGAGCAGCTGTGGGACTTCATCGCCGAAGCGACCAGGCTCGAGATCCGCTGCGTTCGCGTCACCCACGGCAAGGCGGCGAGGCTGGATGGCAAGCGGCCGCTGATCAAGAGCCACGTCAATACCTGGCTGCGGCAACATCCACAGGTACTGGGCTTCACCTCCTGCCTGCCCCGTCACGGCGGAACCGGAGCCCTGTATGTGATGCTCAAGCGCACCATGCTGGAAGGCCGTGACGAATGACCGAATCCCGCGCGCCGGCGCCGGCATGGTGCTTCGCACTTGCCAGCGGAGCGGCCTCCACCTACCCTTCGCGTTCGCGCCCCATGAACCCTGACAGGTAGTTCAATGTCCCTGGAACAACACTACACTGCGATCCTCGGCCAGCTCGGCGAGGACGTTACCCGCGAGGGTCTGCTCGACACGCCCAAACGCGCCGCCAAAGCCATGCAGTACCTGTGCAAGGGCTATCAGCAGACGCTCGAGGAAGTCACCAACGGTGCGCTGTTCAGCTCCGACAACAGCGAGATGGTGCTGGTCAAGAACATCGAGCTGTATTCGCTGTGCGAACACCACATACTGCCCTTCATCGGCAAGGCCCACGTAGCCTATCTCCCCAACGGCAAGGTGCTCGGCCTGTCGAAGGTCGCCCGGATCGTCGACATGTACGCCCGTCGCCTGCAGATTCAGGAGAACCTGACCCGCGAGATCGCCGAGGCGGTACAGCAGGTCACCGACGCCGCCGGCGTTGCAGTGGTCATCGAGGCCCAGCACATGTGCATGATGATGCGGGGCGTGGAGAAGCAGAACTCGTCGATGGTCACCTCGGTGATGCTTGGCCAGTTCCGCGAGAATGCGGCGACCCGTAGCGAGTTTCTCGGATTGGTCAAATAAAAAGGGGCGCTTCCTGGCGCCCCCTTTATCCTTCAATCGAACATTCCCACATGCCGCGGGTGGCTGGCGACGCGCTGCAGCCACTGGCGAATGGCCGGATAGCCGTCGAGCAGGAAGCCCCCCTCCTCGGCCACATGGGTGTAGGCATATAGCGCGACGTCGGCAATCGAGTAGTGATCGCCCACCAGGTAAGGCGTCCGCAGCAGCTGCTGTTCCATCACGTTCAGAGCATGGTAGCCATCGAGCTGCTTGGCCTCGTACTCCTCGCGACGCTCCTCGGGCATGCCGAGGTAAACCTTGATGTAGCGCGCCACGGCGATGTAGGGCTCATGGCTGTACTGCTCGAAGAACTGCCACTGCAGCACCTGGGTACGTAGTCGCGGGTCGCCGGGCAGGAACTCGCTGCCTTCGGCGAGATAGTTCAGGATCGCATTGGACTCCCACAGACAGGAACCGTCCTCGAGCTCCAGCACCGGGATCTTGCCGTTCGGATTCTTCTTCAGGAACTCTTCCGAGCGCGTCTCGCCGCGCAGGATATTGACCGGAATCCATTCGTACGGCTGGTCGAGCAGGTGCAGCATCAGCTTGATCTTGTAGCAATTACCCGACCGGTAATCACCATAGACTTTCAACATGACCCCCTCCGATTCGCCCGCGCCATGCGGGCCGATGTGAAATCCTAGGCTGCCTCCAGCGCGATGGCCTCGCGAATGACGCCAGCCAGTCGGCGCAGCCCTTCGCCCAGGCGCTCGGGCGCGACGTGACTGAAGTTCAGCCGCAGATAGCCTGGGTTGGCGTCCGGATCGACGAAGAACGGTTCGCCCGGCATGAACACGACGTCCTGTGCCAGCGCCTGCTTGAGCAGCGTGCGCGTGTCCAGCGGCTGCTTGAGCGTCAGCCAGAAGAACAGTCCACCTTGCGGCGTCTCCCAGGTCGCCAGATCACTGAAATGCGCCATCAGTGCGGCCTGCATGGCGTCGCGACGAATGCGGTAGAAATCGCGCAGCTCCGCCAGATGCGCACGGTACTGGGGGCTACCCAGCCACTGCAGCGCCTGCCATTGTCCGATGCGATTGGTATGCAGGTCGGCCGACTGCTTCAGCCGCAGCAGATAGGGAAACAGATCCGGCGAAGCGATCAGATAACCCACGCGCAGGCCGGGCAGCAACGTCTTGGAAACCGTGCCGGTGTAGATCCAGCTGGCCCGCTTCAGGCGCGTCACGATCGGCGTCGCGCTGCCCTGATCGAATACCAGTTCGCGGTAAGGCTCATCCTCCAGCAACGTCACGTCGAATTCATCCAGCAACGCGGCCACGGCGTCGCGCTTGGCCTCGCTGTAGCGAACCGCCGAAGGATTCTGGAAGGTCGGAATCAGATAGGCGAAAGCCGGCTTGCGCTGTTCCAGCGTTGCTCGCAGCGCATCCAGCTGTGGGCCGTCCGCCTCCTGCGCAACCGCCAGGCATTCAGCGCCGAACAGCTGGAACGCCTGCAGCGCGGCCAGGTAGGTCGGCGCCTCGACCAGCACCTCGGTGCCCGGGTCGATGAACAATTTCGATACCAGATCCAACGTCTGTTGCGATCCGCTGACGATCAGCACCTGGCTCGCCTCACAGGTGATGCCCAGCGCCCGGGCCTCGGCCGCGATAGCCTCGCGCAGGGCAGGCTCGCCTTCACTCATGCCGTACTGCCCCATGCTCGCGGGCAGCTCGGCCCAGTCGACCTTGGGCAGCATCGGTTCGGCCGGCAGCCCGCCGGCGAAGGACATGACCTCCGGGCGCTGCGCCGCAGCGAGGATTTCACGGATGAGGGAACTTTTGAGGCGGCTGATGCGTTCGGAGAAGGCCATTTCCATACCAGATGCGAAGAGATGCAAAATAAGTCAAACTTCTTGACCGAAATTACGCCTACCACGTCAAATACGTCAATATGCCTGACCTAAAAAAAAGCGCCGTGCAACGGCGGATAATGGAAAGCTTTTTCCATGGCTACCGAGCCTTCACGGCCAAGCCCGACGAGATGCTGGCACGCCGCGGACTGTCGCGGGTGCACCACCGCATCCTGTTCTTCATCGCCAGCTACCCCGACCTCAGCGTCAAGGAGCTGCTGGGCTACCTCGGCGTATCCAAACAGGCACTGAACACGCCGCTGCGGCAGCTGATCGAAATGCATCTGGTGGAAAGCCTCACCGCCGAGGATGACAAGCGCAAACGCATGCTGCGCTTCACCGCAGAGGGCGCGAAGCTGGAACAGGCCCTGCGCCGGGAACAGGTGCGGCTATTGCAACGGGCGTTCGACGACACCGACGAGCAGGCGGTCGAAGGCTGGCTGGCAGTGAACCAGGCCCTGGCGCTCGAAAGGAGTCGAGGCTGACCGCAACCAGGATTGTCTTTCCCGCGCGCACAAAAACTTCCGGGAGAAGCTTTTAACGTCGCTTGCGACGCGCCGAAGATGACCGCCAGGGTTGGCAAAAAAAAGGGCGACCGAAGTCGCCCCTTTTTCATGAAGAACCCGAACTTAGTTCTGGTTTTCCATCTGTGCACGGATCAGATCACCGATGGTGGTCGGGCCGGTGCTTTCAACTTCCTGCTTGGTGCGCAGCTCTTTCATCGCATCCTTCTCGTCTTCGACGTCCTTGGACTTGATGGAGAGGCTGATCACGCGGGACTTGCGATCGATGCTGATGATCTTGGCTTCGACTTCGTCGCCTTCCTTCAGCACGTTGCGCGCGTCTTCGACGCGGTCGCGGCTGATTTCGGAAGCCTTCAGAGTGGCCTCGATATCGTTGCCCAGGTCGATGATCGCGCCCTTGGCGTCAACTTCCTTGACGGTACCGCGCACGATGCTGCCCTTGTCGTTCACCGCAGCGTAGTTGGAGAACGGATCGTCTTCCAGCTGCTTGATGCCCAGGGAGATGCGCTCGCGCTCCGGATCGACCGAGAGAATGACGGTGTCCAGCTCGTCGCCTTTCTTGAAGCGGCGAACGGCTTCTTCACCCGGCTCGTTCCAGGAGATGTCGGACAGGTGAACCAGACCGTCGATGCCGCCGTCCAGGCCGATGAAGATACCGAAATCGGTGATCGACTTGATGGTGCCGGAGATGCGGTCGCCCTTGTTGAACTGGCTGGAGAAGTCTTCCCATGGGTTGGACTTGCACTGCTTGATGCCCAGGGAGATACGACGACGCTCTTCGTCGATGTCCAGAACCATGACTTCCACTTCGTCGCCGACCTGTACGACCTTCGACGGATGGATGTTCTTGTTGGTCCAGTCCATTTCGGAAACGTGCACCAGGCCTTCAACGCCCTCTTCCAGCTCGGCGAAGCAGCCGTAGTCGGTGAGGTTGGTGACGCGGGCCATGACGCGGGTGTTTTCCGGGTAACGGGCCTTGATGGCAACCCATGGGTCTTCGCCCAGCTGCTTCAGACCCAGGGAGACGCGGTTGCGCTCGCGGTCGAACTTCAGCACCTTGACGTCGATCTCGTCGCCGACGTTGACGATTTCCGACGGATGCTTGATGCGCTTCCAGGCCATGTCGGTGATGTGCAGCAGGCCGTCCACGCCGCCCAGGTCGACGAACGCGCCGTAGTCGGTGAGGTTCTTGACGATACCCTTGACCTGCTGGCCTTCCTGCAGGGATTCCAGCAGGGCTTCGCGCTCGGCGCTGTTCTCGGCTTCCAGGACGCTACGACGGGAAACGACAACGTTGTTGCGCTTCTGGTCCAGCTTGATGACCTTGAACTCGAGTTCCTTGCCTTCCAGGTGAGTGGTGTCGCGCACGGGGCGGACATCGACCAGGGAGCCCGGCAGGAACGCACGGATGCCGTTGACGTCGACGGTGAAGCCACCCTTGACCTTGCCGTTGATGACACCCTTGACCACTTCTTCTGCAGCGAAAGCCGCTTCCAGAACAATCCAGGATTCCGCGCGCTTGGCCTTTTCACGGGACAGCTTGGTTTCACCGAAGCCATCTTCAACCGCGTCCAGAGCAACGTGGACCTCGTCACCCACACTGATGGTCAGCTCGCCCTGCTCGTTGTAGAACTGCTCGACCGGGATGACGCCCTCGGACTTCAGACCGGCATGTACGGTGACCCAGTCACCGTCGATGTCGACCACGATACCGGTGATGATGGCGCCCGGCTGCATGTCGAGGGATTTCAGGCTTTCTTCAAAAAGTTCTGCGAAGCTTTCGCTCATGTTGATTCCTGCTGTTTTCGGACGGAAATCCGCCCAATCTCCACATTCCAGACAATGTGGGTTCATTCATATAAAAAAAGGCCTGTGGGACTGGATCTGGTCTCCCACATGCCTCCTTGTTAACAGCCCGATGCAAGCAGTGCGTCGGCCCTGCTTCTCATCCAGGCTGTCTGGCCGCCTTTCGGCGTTCCGGTTATCCGGAGAAATCGCGGCTGGCGACTTCGCTCAGGATTCTTTCCAGCACCTGCTCGATGGAGAGTGTAGTGGAATCCAGCTGAACCGCATCTGCTGCCGGTTTCAGCGGCGCTACGCTACGCTGGGTATCGCGCTCGTCACGCGCCCGAATCTCCTCAAGAAGACTCGCGAGATTAACATCATCGCCCCGCGCCTTCAACTGCAAGAAGCGTCTGCGCGCGCGTTCCTCGGCACTGGCGGTGAGGAATATCTTCAATGGCGCATCGGGGAACACCACCGTGCCCATGTCGCGGCCATCGGCCACCAGGCCCGGAGCCTCGCGAAAGGCCTTCTGCCGCTGCAGCAACGCGGTACGCACCACCGGCAGCGCAGCCACCTGCGAGGCGCCGGCGCCCACCTGCTCGTTGCGAATGGCCTCGGTGACGTCCTCGCCCTCGAGGATGATGATCATCCCGTGGCCGTCGCGTGCAGGTCCGAATTGCACATCGAGATGCTCGGCGAGCACCTTGAGCGCTTCCTCGTTGGTCAGGTCGACCCCGTGGTTACGCGCCGCGAAGGCCAGCAGGCGGTACAGCGCGCCCGAGTCGAGGAAATTCCAGCCGAGCTTGCCGGCGAGCAGCGCGGCGACCGTGCCCTTGCCCGAACCGCTCGGCCCGTCGATGGTGATGACCGGCACCGGCCTGATCATGAGCCGCCCTCCGAATGAACCCGCATGCCGGCCCGTTGGGCCAGTGCGAGGAAGTTGGGAAACGACGTCGCCACGTTGGCGCAGTCGTGAATACGGATTGGCGCACTGGCACGCAGCGCCGCCACGCTGAAGGACATGGCGATGCGGTGGTCGCCATGCGCCCAGACCTCGCCACCGCCAATGGGGCCGCCCTCGATGACGATGCCATCCGGCGTCGGCTCGGCCTTGACACCCAGGGTCTGCAGGCCGTCGGCCATCACCTGGATACGATCCGACTCCTTGACGCGCAGCTCCTCGGCGCCACGCAAGGTGGTGCGGCCCTGGGCGCAGGCGGCAGCGACGAAGAGCACCGGGAATTCGTCGATCGCCAGCGGTACCAGCTCCTCGGGAATATCGATGCCCTTGAGCTGGGCGCCGCGCACACGGATGTCGGCTACCGGCTCGCCGCCCACTTCACGCGGGTTCTCCAGCGAGATATCGGCGCCCATCAGCTTGAGAATGTCGATCACGCCGGTACGGGTCGGGTTGATGCCGACATGCTCGAGCAGCACGTCGGAGCTCTCGGCGATGCTGGCCGCCACCATGAAGAAGGCCGCCGACGAGATATCCGCCGGCACTTCGATATGCGTGGCATGCAGCTTGTGCCCGGGCTCGACGGTGGCGGTGCTGCCCTCCACCTGTACCGGATAGCCGAAACCGCGCAGCATGCGCTCGGTATGGTCGCGCGTCGGTGCCGGCTCGGTCACCGAGGTGCGGTCGGCCGCATACAGGCCAGCCAGCAGCAGGCAGGATTTCACCTGGGCGCTGGCCATGGGCATCTCGTAATGCATGCCGGACAGCCGCTGGCCGCCGCGAATGGTCAGCGGCGGGCGCCCTTCCGCCGCTGTCTCGATCACCGCGCCCATCTCCCGCAGCGGCTTGGCGACGCGGTTCATCGGCCGCTTGGACAACGAGGCATCGCCGGTCAGGGTGGTGTCGAACGGCTGGGCAGCGAGCAGGCCGGCGAGCAGGCGCATGGAGGTGCCGGAATTGCCGAGATAGATCGGCCCGGGCGGCGCCTGCAGACCGTGCAGGCCTACGCCGTGCACGGTCACGCGACCCTGCTGGGGCCCCTCGATGACCACACCCATGTCGCGGAACGCCTGGATGGTCGCCAGGGCGTCTTCGCCTTCGAGAAAGCCTTCGACCTCGGTCGTGCCCTCGGCCAGGGAGCCCAGCATGATCGAGCGGTGGGAAATGGACTTGTCGCCCGGGACACGCAGATGGCCGGTCAGGCTGCCGCCCGGATTGGCCAGGAAGATCAGGTCATTGGAATGCATAACGTCCACATAGGCTCTGCGAGCCAGTATTTTGCTGAAATGTTCCCGGGCTACGCGGGCGCGCGTGAACACGCCCAGCAAGGTATGCCCGTCGCCCTCATCGACCGCGGCGCGCAAGGCATCGAGGTCGGCACGAAAATCGTCCAGGGTGTGCAGTACCGCCTCGCGATTGGCGAGGAAGATGTCGTGCCACATCACCGGATCGCTGCCGGCGATCCGGGTGAAATCGCGAAAACCACCTGCCGCGTAGCGAAAGATTTCGAGATTCTCGTGGCGCTTGGCCAACGAATCAACCAGGCCGAATGCCAGCAGGTGCGGCAGGTGGCTGGTCGCGGCGAGCACCTCGTCGTGATGCTCGACGTCCATGTGCTCGACGTCGGCGCCCAGCGCGGCCCAGAGCGCGCTCACCAGCGCCAGCGCGCTGGGATCGGTATTGTCCAGCGGTGTCAGGATGACCTTGTGCCGGCGAAACAGCGTGCCCTTGGCCGCCGTGACACCGCTCGCTTCCGATCCCGCGATCGGATGCCCGGGCACGAAGCGCGCCGGCATGCTACCGAACACCTTGCGCGCGCAACGCACCACATTGCCCTTGGCGCTGCCCACGTCGGTGATCACCGCATCGCCCAGGTCCAGTTGCGCCAGCTCGCCCAGCAGCCTTTCGAGGGCCAGGATCGGCGTCGCCAGCTGGATCAGGTCGGCATCACGGCAGGCTTCGGCCAGCGTATCGGCGCAGCGGTCCACCACACCCAGTTCGACCGCCAGCTCGCGTGAGCGCGTATCCAGATCGAAACCGACCACCTCGCGGCACAGCCCCGCCTCACGCAATCCCTTGGCGAAGGAACCGCCAATCAACCCGAGCCCGATCACCACCAGGCGGTCGAGAACGGGCTCGGCCCGCTGCGCGAGCATGGCTTGGCTCACGGGACGAGCGCCTTGCGCAGCACCTCGAGAAAGCGCGCGTTTTCCTGCTCGGTCCCGATGGACACGCGCAGGAACGTCGGCATCCCGTAGCCGGCGACAGGGCGTACGATCACCCCCTCACGCAGCAGCGCCTGATTGATCGGCGCGGCGTCGCGGGCGAAATCCACCGCAATGAAGTTGCCCTTCGAAGGAATCCAGCTCAGCCCCAATTGGCGGAAGCCTTCCTCCAGCTGCCGCATACCCGCATCGTTGAGGCGACGGCTGGCGGACAGGTAATCGGCGTCATCCAGCGCGGCGCAAGCCGCCACCAGAGCGAGGCTGTTGACGTTGAATGGCTGGCGGACGCGGTTGAGCACGTCGGCGATGACCGGCGAGCTGATCGCATAACCGACGCGCAAGGCCGCCAGGCCGTAGGCCTTGGAGAAGGTGCGCGACACCAGCAGGTTCGGATGGTCGGCAAGGAAGGCCAAGCCGTCGGGCAGCTCGTTGCCCTCGGCATATTCGATATAGGCCTCGTCGAGCACCACCAGCACATGCGGCGGCACGCGGGTGAGGAAAGCGCCCAGCGCGTCGGCATCGAACCAGGTGCCGGTCGGGTTGTTCGGATTGGCGATGAAGACCACGCGGGTATCTGTATCGATGGCGGCCAGCATCGCCTCGAGATCGTGCCCCCAGTTCTTCGCCGGCACCGCACGGCCTTGCGCGCCGACCGCCTGGGTGGCGATGGGGTAGACGGCAAAGGCATGGGCGCTGAATACAGCGTTCAGCCCCGGTGCCAGATAGGCGCGGGCGACCAGTTCGAGAATGTCGTTGGAACCGTTGCCCAGCGTTACCTGATCGACACCCACTGCGTAGCGCTCGGCCAGCCGCTGCTTGAGAACGAAGCCGTTGCCGTCCGGGTAGCGGGTGAGTTCCGCCAGTTCGGCCCTGATCGCGTCCAGCGCCTTCGGACTGGGGCCCAGCGGATTCTCGTTGCTGGCCAGCTTGACGATACCCGCCGGGTCCAGATTCAGTTCGCGCGCCAGTTCGTCGACCGGCTTGCCCGGCACATAGGGCGACAGCTTTTGCACACCCGGCTGGGCCAGGGCGAGAAAATCACAGGACATATTCAGCTCCGCTGGAGCTGAAAGCCTGAAGCCTGAAGCCTGAAGCCTGAAGCAATCCACACTGCCCCGGAACTTCCAGCTTCCAACTTCCAGCTTCCAGCTGCTTCTTAAAGTACCGCCTTCGGATAGGACCCCAGCACTTTCAGCGCCACGGCCTCCTGGCCGATCTTCTCCAGCACGTCCTTGATCAGCGGGTCCTGATGATGGCCGAGGAAATCGATGAAGAACACGTAGGTCCACTTGCCGCTGCGCGACGGTCGCGTTTCGATGCGGGTGAGGTCGATGCCATTGGCATGGAACGGCACCAGCAGCTCGTGCAGCGCGCCCGGCTTGTTGCGCATGGAGACGATGATCGACGTCTTGTCGTCGCCGGTCGGCGGCACTTCCTGGTTGCCGATGATGAGAAAGCGCGTGGAATTGTCCGGGCGATCCTCGATCTTCTCCGCCAGCTTGGTCAGCCCGTAAAGCTGCGCCGCCATGTCGCCGGCGATGGCCGCCGAGTTCCACTCGCTCTTCACCCGCCTGGCAGCGTCGGCGTTGCTGGAGACCGCCACGCGCTCGACGTTCGGGTAGTGCGCATCCAGCCACTTGCGGCACTGGGCCAGGGACTGGGCATGGGAATAGATACGGGTGATGCGATCGGTCTTGGTCGTCTCGCCCACCAGCAGGTGGTGATGGATACGCAGTTCCACTTCGCCGCAGATCACGATGTCATGCTCGAGGAAGCTGTCCAGCGTGTGGTTGACCGCGCCTTCGGTGGAGTTCTCCACCGGCACCACGCCGAAGTTCACCGCCCCGGCGACCACCTCGCGGAACACTTCATCGATCGCTGCCATCGGCGTGCTGATCACCGCATGACCGAAATGCTTGAGCGCCGCCGCCTGGGAGAAGGTGCCCTCCGGGCCGAGATAGGCAATACGCAGCGGCTGCTCCAGCGCCAGGCAGGAGGACATGATCTCGCGGAACAGCCGCGCCATCTCCTCGTTGTCCAGCGGCCCCTTGTTCAGCTCCATGATGTGCTTGAGCACCCAGGCCTCGCGCTCGGGGCGATAGAACACCGCGGATTCGCCCTCGGCCAGCGCCGCGGTCTTGACCCGCGCGACGTCCTGGGCGCAGCGCGCGCGCTCGCTGATCAGCTCGAGAATCTTCTCGTCGAGGCTGTCGATGCGAACGCGCAACGCCTTCAGCTGATCGGCGTCGCTCATCAGCCGTGCTCCTTCTCGAACTCGGCCATGTAAGCCACCAGGGCCTCGACCGCATCCAGGCCGACCGCGTTGTAGATCGAGGCACGCATGCCGCCGACCGAGCGGTGGCCCTTTAGGTTCAGCAGGCCACGGGCATCGGCGCCCGCGAGGAAGGTCTTGTCCAGACGCTCGTCGGCCAGGCGGAACGGCACGTTCATCCACGAACGCGCGTTCGTGGCGATCGGGTTGGTATAGAAGTCGCTGGCGTCGATGGCGCCGTAGAGCAGTTCCTTCTTGGCGCGATTGCGCTGTTCCATGGCCGCCACGCCGCCCTGCTCCTTGAGCCACTCGAAGACCAGCCCGGAGAGATACCAGGAGAAGGTTGCCGGGGTGTTGTACATCGAGCCGTTGTCGGCCGCGACCTTGTAGTCGAGCATGGTCGGGCAGCTGGAACGCGCACGGCCGAGCAGGTCCTCGCGGACGATGACCACCACCAGGCCGGAGGGGCCGATGTTCTTCTGCGCCCCGGCATAGATCAGGCCGAATTTCGAAACGTCGATCGAGCGCGACAGGATGTCCGAGGACATGTCGACCACCAGCGGTGTGTCACCCAGTTCCGGGACCCAGTCGAACTGCAGGCCGCCGATGGTCTCGTTGCTGGCGTAATGCAGATAGGCGGCGTTGTCGCTCAGCCGCCACTCGTTCTGCCCGGGAATCGCGAAGTAATCGTACGGCTTGGCGCTCGCCGCGATATTGACGTTACCGAAACGACGCGCCTCCTCGATGCTCTTGCGCGACCAGATGCCGGTATCGACGTAGTCGGCGACACCGTCCTCGGGCAGCAGGTTCAGCGGAATCTCGGCGAACTGCTGGCTGGCCCCACCCTGCAGGAACAGCACCTTGTAGTTCGACGGGATCGCCAGCAGCTCGCGCAGGTCCTGCTCCGCCTTCTCGGCGATGGCGGTGTAGTCCTCGCTGCGGTGGCTCATCTCCATCACCGACAGACCCTTGCCGTGCCAGTCGAGAAGCTCCGCCTGGGCGCGTTGAAGGACGGCTTCGGGAAGCGCAGCCGGACCGGCACAGAAGTTAAAAGCGCGTTTGCTCACTGCTGTTCTCTCTCGCTCTTGCTCGATATTGAAACCAGGAACCGAGCGGCCGGCGCCTTCGCCGACCGCCCTCCTACCGCCTGCCCGGCGTCCCTTCACATGGAGACGCCTATGCCAATCAGTCTTCGTCGTCGGTGGGCACGACATCCGGCGGCACGTCGCCACCACCGCCGAGCAACTCGTCCTCGTTCGGCTCGGTGCTGACCACGGGCATCTCCTTCTCGAGCGCCTCTTCACCGAGCATGGCATCGATGTCTTCCAGCACCTCCTCTTCGGACGGCTCCTGCACCCGCTCCAGGCCAACCAGGTGTTCGCCCTTGGCCAGCTTGATGAGCGTCACGCCCTGGGTATTGCGGCCCAGCGAGGACACCTCGTCGACGCGGGTGCGCACCAGTGTGCCCTGGTCGGAGATCAGCATGATCTCCTCGCCTTCGAGCACCTGCACGGCACCGACCAGCGAGCCGTTGCGCTCGTTGGTCACCATGGCGATCACACCCTGGCCACCACGCCCGCGCCGCGGGAATTCGTCCATCGCCGTGCGCTTGCCATAGCCACGCACGGAGGCGGTGAGGATCTGCGCACCCGGCTCGGGAATCAGCATGGAAATGATCTGCTGTCCCTCGGGCAGGCGCATACCGCGCACGCCACGGGCGTTGCGGCCCATGATGCGAACCTTGCTTTCCTTGAAGCGGATCACCTTGCCACCGTCGGAGAACATCATCACTTCCTGGGCGCCATCGGTCACCGCCGCGGCGATCAGGGTGTCACCCTCCTCCAGCTTCAGCGCGATGAGCCCGGAAGTGCGCGGCCGGCTGAACTGCACCAGCGGGGTCTTCTTCACCGTGCCGTTGGCGGTGGCCATGAAGATGTAGGCGCCGGTCGGCTCGTCCTTCTCGTCGCCGTCGGCCTCTTCGCCTTCGGCATCGTCGAGCTCGTCGTGCTCGATGACCTGCCCTTCGGCCTCTTCCAGCTCCTCGTCAGCGTCGGTCGCCTGCTTGCGCAGCGCCTCCAGGTCGACCTGGAGCATGGCGGTGATGCGCTCGCCCTCGTCGAGCGGCAGCAGATTCACCAGCGGCCGGCCGCGCGAGGTACGCGAGGCCTCGGGAATCTCGTAGGTCTTGAGCCAGTACACCTTGCCCTTGCTGGAGAACAACAGCAGCGTGGTGTGGCTGTTGGCGACCAGCAGGTGTTCGACGTAATCCTCTTCCTTCACACCGGTGGCCGCCTTGCCGCGCCCGCCGCGGCGCTGCGCCTGATAGGCCGCCAGCGGCTGCGACTTGGCATAGCCGCCGTGGGAGATGGTGACGACGCGCTCTTCCTCGGTGATCAGGTCGGCCAGGGTCAGGTCCAGGCGCGATTCGAGAATCTCGGTGCGGCGCGCATCGCCGAAGTCGCGCTTGACGCCTTCGAGCTCTTCGCGGATGACTTCCATCAGACGCACCGGATTGGTCAGGATGCGGATCAGCTCGCCGATCTGGGTAAGGATTTCCTGGTATTCGCTGAGCAGCTTTTCATGCTCCAGCCCGGTCAGGCGGTGCAGGCGCAGATCGAGGATCGCCTGGGCCTGTTCCGGCGACAGGAAGTACTTGCCGTCGCGCAGGCCGTATTGCGGATCCAGGTTTTCCGGACGGCAGGCGTCTGCCCCGGCGCGTTCGACCATCGCCTCGACCGCAGTCGACTCCCAGGCGGTGGAGATCAGCGCATCCTTCGCCTCGGCCGGCGTCGGCGAGGCCTTGATCAGCGCGATCACCGGGTCGATGTTGGACAACGCGACCGCCTGGCCCTCAAGGATGTGGCCACGCTCGCGCGCCTTGCGCAGCTCATAGACGGTACGTCGGGTGACGACTTCGCGGCGGTGCCGGACGAAGGCTTCCAGCAGCTCCTTGAGGTTCAGCGTGCGCGGCTGGCCGTCGACCAGTGCCACCACGTTGATGCCGAAGACGCTCTGCAACTGGGTCTGCGCGTAGAGGTTGTTGAGGATCACCTCCGGCACTTCGCCGCGGCGCAGCTCGATGACCACGCGCATGCCGTCCTTGTCGGACTCGTCGCGCAGCTCGGTGATGCCTTCGAGCTTCTTCTCCTTGACCAGCTCGGCGATCTTCTCGATCAGCCGCGCCTTGTTCAACTGGTAGGGCAGCTCGGTGATGACGATCTGCTGGCGGCCGCCGACCTTGTCGATGTCTTCGATATCGGCGCGCGCACGGATGTAGATGCGCCCGCGACCGGTGCGGTAGGCCTCGATGATGCCAGCACGGCCGTTGATGATGCCCGCGGTGGGGAAGTCCGGGCCGGGGATGAACTGCATCAGTTCGTCGATGCCGATATCGGGATTCTCGATCAGCGCCAGGCAGCCATCGATGACCTCGCCGAGGTTGTGCGGCGGGATGTTGGTCGCCATGCCCACGGCGATACCGCTGGAGCCGTTGACCAGCAGGTTGGGGATCTTGGTCGGCATGACCGCCGGGATCTGCTCGGTACCGTCGTAGTTGGGCACCCAGTCGACGGTTTCCTTGTCCAGGTCGGCCAGCAGCTCGTGCGCCAGCTTGGCCATGCGCACTTCGGTGTAACGCATCGCCGCGGCGCTGTCGCCATCGACCGAACCGAAGTTGCCCTGGCCGTCGACCAGCAGGTAGCGCAGCGAGAACGGCTGTGCCATGCGCACGATGGTGTCGTAGACCGCCGAGTCGCCGTGGGGGTGGTATTTACCGATCACGTCGCCGACCACACGGGCGGATTTCTTGTACGGCTTGTTCCAGTCGTTGCCCAGCTCGCTCATGGCGAACAGTACGCGACGGTGTACCGGTTTCAGGCCATCGCGCGCATCCGGTAGCGCACGGCCGATGATCACGCTCATGGCGTAATCAAGGTAGGACTGCTTGAGCTCGTCTTCGATATTGACCGGGAGGATTTCTTTGGCCAGTTCGCCCATGGAAGCCTGGTTCCTTATAGTCAGCAGGGTCCTGCGATAAGCGCGGGATGGTAACACAGACGGCAGCGTTAAGCTGAGTGTCGCGCCGAGGAAAGGCCGCCTCGGACGCTCCTTCCTCGCATGTCATATACCCGGGAGCGACAGGGGGTCAGTGCAGGCGCTTGCGGTTCATCAATTCGGCCATCTTCGTCGCGCTGGGGCGTTCGACCACGCCTTTCTCGGTGATGATGGCATCGATCAGATCGGCCGGTGTCACGTCGAACACCGGGTTGAATGCCTCGACATCAGCCGCGTAGCGTTGTCCGTTGACCTCTAGCAGCTCGCTGCCGGCCCGTTCTTCGATGGGGATCTCTTCGCCGCTTTCCAAGCCCATGTCGATCGTCGAACTCGGCGCCACCACCATGAAGCGCACACCATGATGCATGGCGAGCACGGCCAACTGATACGTACCGATCTTGTTCGCCACATCGCCATTGGCTGTGATTCGATCGGCACCGACGATGACCCAGGAGATGCCGCGCGCCCTCATCAAGTGGGCGGCAGCGGAATCGACATTCAGCGTCGTCGGCACTCCATCGCCGAGCAGCTCCCAGGCGGTCAACCGTGAGCCCTGCAGCCAGGGGCGGGTCTCGTCCACGTAGACCCGCTCCACCAGCCCCTCCAGATGCGCCGCACGGATGACCCCGAGCGCAGTCCCGAAACCGCCGGTAGCCAATGCGCCGGTATTGCAATGCGTGAGCAGGTTCTGCGGATTGCCTTGGTACCTGCGAATGAGGTCGACACCGAACTGCGCCATCGCCAGATTGGCTTCGCGATCGCTGTCGTGAATGGAAATGGCCTGAGCCTCCAGGGCAACGTACGGATCTTCGCCGGGCTTGAGGCGCTCGAGGCGCTCACGCATCTGATTCAAGGCCCAGAACAAATTGACCGCCGTCGGGCGGGAGTCGGCCAGCACCCGGAAGTCCTCCTCCAGCGCCTGACGCCAGCCCCCGCCGGCCGCGAGTCGGGCACGCACTGCCAGCACCAATCCATAAGCTGCACTGATCCCAATGGCCG
This sequence comes from Pseudomonas sp. BAY1663, assembly GCF_000582595.1. Taxonomy (NCBI): domain Bacteria; kingdom Pseudomonadati; phylum Pseudomonadota; class Gammaproteobacteria; order Pseudomonadales; family Pseudomonadaceae; genus Pseudomonas; species Pseudomonas sp. BAY1663. The sequence continues at coordinate 198,009 of NZ_AZSV01000001.1, read as the reverse complement.
GCGCGCCACGCACGACCATATCCCTGATCGCGCCAGCCACCTCGGCGGCAGAGCCGTAACTGTGCCAAACCTCTTCGATTGGCAGCTTGCGCTGATCCAGCAAGCTCAACCGTCCCGCCAGCCAGTCGATCGACTTCACCTTCTCCGCCGCCAGCAAACGCTCGCGCATGGCTATTTCCTCTCTCAGGCATCACCCGGACTCACCAGGCAAGCATCCACACTACGATAAATACACACATGAAAAAGCCCGGCCGTTTCCGAACCGGGCTGCTTTCCCTATCGATTTGGCCGGGACGGAGCGACTGGCCCTTCGACCCACCCCGTACCGCAGAGTGGGCGGCAAATTACTGAATTTCCTGGCGCGAGTAAAGGCACCCTTCGCCGCGCGCCAACCGCATCCCGCTCCGGTGATTTGGGGCGCATGAACCATCATCGGCCTACCCTCAAGGCGCGGCACCAACTGGGTGAATTGAAAGTCACCATGAACAGAGACGATAAAGCCATCCGAAGATAGCCAATCCATTGACGCAGATGATATCCCGGACAATACGCTGGATAACAAAACAAGCCCACCGATCCAAGATCCCTCGGATATGGAAGCAACCGCTGTCAGACAGCGCCAGGTGTTCACCCGGGAGATGAGCCTCGCTCTGGAACCAGTTGGCGATGCGACCTTCTGGCCGCTCTTTCCAGGTCCAGATACAGGTTGCAAAAGGCTTCAACAGCTCTTCCGGGTAGAATCCAGTCCACCACTACCCAATTCACGAGAGCTCATCAAGCAACTTCGCACCCATCTCTATGCTCCCCAGGCGGAACTGGGATCCCAGTATCGGAGTTGGACATCAGCATGCTCCTGATTCCTTCGGGCTTCGACGGCAGGAATAGGGATCGGGCGTGAAGAACGGAGAGGAACGGCTGATCGTGCTGAACACGGTGGCCAAGTCGGTCATCTAGGAGCAGCGTGGCCTGGATCCAGTCGGGGTATTCCCGTACCGGATGCCCGACAGGAACGGCAAGGCGACACCGGTTCATCGGATGAACGATTCCGCTTGGAAGAAGGCCCGGATCAGGGCGGCGAAGAAATACCAGGACGCTTCCTGCGACCGGCGCCGAAGGGATTCGCCTCGCTCCGCATCCACGACCTGAAGCACACCTTCAGGAGAAGAAGCTTTCGGGCAGCTGGTGGTCACCGAGGAAGACAGGCGGGCCCTGCTGGGCCACAAGAACGTCAGCATCACCAGTCACTACTCGGCGGCGGAGCTGGGAAAACTGATCGATGAGGCCAACAGGATTTCGGCTACCGACTCGCGCGGGCCGGCCCTGACGATACTGAGAAGGAAGGCAGGATGAAAAGTCCCTGAAACGAAAAAGGCCAGTCGTTACCGAACTGGCCTAAGTCGTTGAGGTATATGGTCGGGACGGAGTGATTCGAACACTCTACCCCTTGCACACCATTCACCTGAATTCAGGGTACCGGTTTCAAAGTCTCCACCTACCGCTTCCGTCGCCAACCCACCAAATCACCGCATACATGTCTATATTGGCCAAGCTGCCGTCTTGCAGGGTCCAGCTTTCTGATGCACTGTTCCTCAATTAACGAGAAATAACGAACTGAGCTATAACCGGATTCGTAAGGTCTAGCAATGACTATACTCCTGGCCTCGACCATCACAGGAGTACGCCATGAACAAAGCCGATCTGATCGAAGCTATTTCGCTCTCCGCCAATCTGTCGAAGACCACTGCAGGCCGTGCGTTGGAGGCCATCACCAGTAGCATCACCGCCGCTCTCGAGAAAGGCGACGATGTCACGCTTGTCGGCTTCGGCACCTTTACGATCAAGAAGCGTACTGAACGAGAGGGCCGCAATCCCCGGACTGGTGCAGCACTCAGGATCGCTGCGGCCAAACTGCCCGCGTTTCGGGCAGGTAAACTCCTGAAGAATGCCGTCAACTGAACGCAACCTACTCTATCGAAGGGTCCAACCGGACCCTTTCCTGGGAGCTCAATACCGCTGCTGACTCAGCCATGCCGAAACACAATGCTCTGGCAAGTCTATGGCTGGAGGAATGGGCAGGTTCTGGTGAATGAATCATGAGCTCGTTTTCCGGACTGACAGCGCCACCGTCAAGACGGTGGTGCACCGGAAGCCAGCCATTTCACAACGGAGTCATCCAACGCATCTAACCAGTTGCTCTTCTGCACGGCGCGCGATCCGAAACGAAGCAGGCCCTGGATTCCGAAGAGCCTGCTGATGCCACTTCCGTGCTGCATGTTTCGGACCGTTTAATCCACAAGCTTCTCAGCAATGCGATGAATACGCCGAGCATGCCCCCCAACACCAGCCCCAAGGCCAGTATCATCCCGCGCTTGGGGCTGACCGCATCCGGCAGGGCTTTTACCGCCCCATCGAAACGAAACACCGAAAAGTCGTCCTCATTCAGGCGTACCTCGTCGAGAACACTCAACTCCTCTTCGAGAACCCGTAGTTCATCGATGAAAGGTTCATCGCTGGCCCTCGCTTGCAAGGTTTCCATTTCCGCATTCAAGGCCCTGCTGCCGCGCATGTACATCAGATCGCCTTGTAGAGGGGCTGTCGTTGCTCCGGAGATAGCCGGAGGTTCGACGATGCCCACCGCCTCGGCAACCGACAGGGCCTCCTGAAGCTGCATGAGCCTATCTGCGCGCCGAACCTCGGCCGTTCTTTTCATAACGACAATCTGGCTCCTTAAAAGGCTCTTCCTGCCTTCGATCACCTGTCGAGCGTCGGCGATCAGTTCTTCCTTCGCATACTTTCCCGACAGTTCGATGTATTGCTCCAGCCATCGAGACGCCCTCTGGACGTCACCATCCGAAAAACTCAAGTAATACCGCTGGGGCTGGTTCTTGTCGGTCTTCATCGAAAGCGACTTGGAGAACTTCCGATACAGACTCAGCCGTATATCGTCATGAGTATCGCTTGCGATCTTAGGCAGATAGATTCGATCGAAGAAGTCCTGTTTCAGTTCGTCGGAAGCCAGACGACGAGTGAATGTCTGATAGATCTTCTCCGCATCCGCAGGTGAGTTCAGGGATGCCTTAAGCCCCTTGTTCAATTCCGCCACTTGGCTGAGCGTAGGAGGAACGACGGATACGCTAGCCTCATAGACTGAAGGGCTGAACAGCGCATACAGCCCAGCGACCGACGTCACGACAGCGGTACAAAGCGCAATTACCCACCGTTGCCCCCACAATGCCCTGGCCAGCTCGACAAGATCGATCTCATCGGTCCCGGCAGGCGCTGCATTCATTTCTTTCATGTCATGCCCCACTGCAACGGACGAATTCAGAACAATCCCCGTCGTTCATTGAACGCACAGAGAATCATGTCGGCGATCGCACTCACGTCAGGACGGCAAGAAGCGTCCGGACTCACTGCTAGCCACGCCTGGACCTCCATCGTGCCCGGCAACAGATCCGGTAATGCCAGCAGATTCCTGTCCAGCCTCGGGACGTAATAGGGCATCAGCCCCAAGCAGGCCCCCCACCGGACCAGCTCCCTCATCGTTCCATACGACCTCAACGTGGTGACACCGGCCCTACGCTGGTTTACAACCCGGTTCCAGGGGGCCAGCGAAGGAACCGTCGCGTAGTCCTGCAACTGAACCAGCATGAATTTCTCCAAAATCGTCCTGTCGCTCCGGTGCGCCCTTCCCCGGGCATAACGCTTGGCGACACAAGGCACGTATTCGAGAGTGCCCAGGGGCCTCATGGTGAAGTCCGAGCGGTACATACGAGGCAGGACGCTCTCAGGCCAACGCAGCCAAACGAGAATATGCGCGTCCTCGGGCTGCGGGTTGAACGGATTGTCCAATGGCAGCAGCTCCACCCGGGCCTGGCGGTTGGCGCGCAGGTAAGCGATCAGGTCGCGGTTGACGATGTCGTGCAACAGCGGCTCCGCTATCGCCACACGAACCAGAGACTCCATCGCGAACGCCTGGGAATCATGCCGCTGCCTTACCTGCTCCTGCTGTTCCATTGGTACCAGGTAGCGCCCGTTGCCCGGCCCCCATACCCTGTCCTCGCCGGACGGTATGGTTCTCTCCGATAACGACAATTTCAAATACTCCTTTCGCCAGCACATGCCAGCACTGCCACCTTTCAAGATCCAAGCGAAGGTGCCGGATGGTGCCGCGCCCCCTGACACTTCGGTGTCAGGGTGATCATCAGTTCGATGGGGGAAGGCATGTCCGGCGGTGACGCCGGCAGTGGCCGCCCCATGACGATTCGGCGTAATTGGGCATCGGCTCGCCGTGACCCGAGCGGTTCGAAAACAGCGCGGCGCACGTAGCCATCAACCCCAATCCAGATCCGCATCGATACCGATATGAAGGACTTTTTTTCGTCGAGATCCAGCAGTTGCGCATGGAGGAATGCATGGAGCTGATCGACCGTTTCATCATCTTCCCGCAATCGCTCCTGCAGCTGCTCACCGACCACCCATGCATAGTCTCGCCAAAGCGACTCGTTCTTAGCTGGGCGCTGCAAAGGCAGCAAGCGCTCACGTAGCCCCCGCCACCACCCGGATCTCCCATTCGGGCCGTCCGAACTTTCGACATAAGCGCCAGCGATTTCAGCTTCACGCAGCACGGTACTTTCCGAATGCGTCATCGGGCCGGCTCCAGGACCTCGCTCAATGCCGCACCGTCGATACTCAGCTGCACCGAGTTGACCAGCCCCTCCATATAGGCTTTGGCGATCTGCTCCTGGCGTGTAGCCTCAGCTTGGTTTGGAGCTGCATGCGAACCTCGTCCAGGGTCGCAGTTCGTGATGGCTGGAGATCCGTCAGCTTGAGGATGTGGAAGCCGGTAGCGCTTTGCACCGGCTCCGACACAGCTCCCACTTCGAGTCGAGCGAGAACCGGTCGAACCTCGGGCAAGAGCTGTTCCAAGTGACGCCTGCCGATATCGCCGCCCCGCTGGGCACTTTCCCTGTCCTGGGAATGCTTCGCTGCCAACTCAGCGAAATCGGTCTTACCGTCCTGGGCGCGCTTCGCCAGCTCGAACGCTTGCTTACGCAGGGTGTCGAGTGACTGGCGCCCATCGATTGCAAGAAATATCTGGCTGACATGGAACATCGCAGGGGTGACCCAGTTGGCCTTATTGGCCTCATAGACCGCGCGCAGATCCTCCTCGCCGGGGTAGTCGTCCGGCACCTGGCTAACCGAGTCGATATAGGTCCTCAGCACAATCTGCTCGGTGGCCGAGCGGATCATCTCCTGGATCTCCGGGCGCGATGTCCATCCTTGGGCGTTGGCCTGCTCGAGCAACCTTTTCTCGGCTAACCGCGAGCGCAGCCATTCATCGAGCGCCGGGCGGTTATCCCTCAACTGCTGGCGGGCCGCTTCCGGCAAAGTGGCCAATAGCGTCCGAAGCTCGCGGCCCTCGATATACTGATCGCCTAGCCGGGCCACCGCGTCCACTGGAGCCGATTGTTCCGTGCTGGCCAGCGCGACATGAGCGCTCTGATCTTCGTTCAGCAAGGTCACGGAAACAGCCACCGCGGCCAACAGCGCGATGCCGTAGCCAATAAAAACCGTACGCTTGTTCACCGTCTCAAGCCTCTTCTGGAGACACTTCAGCCGTGGAATCTGCCGTTTCGGCGGCTGGCGCCTGCTCGGCAGCGGCGTTGCGACTGTAATCACGCAGATAGACGATGAATTCGAGCAGCAGGCGATCCCACAACTCCAGGGTGCTACGCAGGTGCTTCTCACTGACCCCAGCGGCGACGATGACGTCCATTTCCATCACCAGGAATTCGCCTTGCCGGGACACCCGGGCAAAACGCCGAGAAGTGTTCCACTGCTCGGCCAAGCCGCTGGGAAGCTCACCTTGGATGCGTAGTGCGCAACTGAAGGTGTAATCCACATATGCGCCGGGTTCCACTGCCGGGTTGCCGAAACGCACCGCATACCCGATGCCCTGGCTGGCACTGAGCAATTGCACCACGTCGTTCTGTTCGGTGCGATTGACACGGTAACCTGCGGCTTGCAGTACCTCGCTCAGTTGCTCGACGGTAATGGATTCGATGAGATTGAGTTCTTTCATTTACCTGTTTTCCTTTACGAATTTGCTGACCGCCTGCTGACGGCCAACCACAGCGGTTATTGGGCAGCGGGCCGCATGGCGGCATCGAAGGTCGTCTTGTAGAGCTCATCGCCGTAGGTCTGCGCCAGCTCTTCGAACTTCACCCGGGCCTGGCCCGCGAAGGGCTGGCGAATCTGAACCACGTCGCCGATTCCCATGCGCTCATAGGCGTCGAGAATTTCCTTGGCCACGCCGTACATTCGCTCGTTCTTGAGAGTGCATTGCTGCACCTGGGCATCTCGCTCCTTCAGGCTCGTTTCCAGCGTTGCCCGCTCGGCTTCCGTGGCTCGCGCCATGACGAGCAGCTCCTGATAGGCCTGCTTGTGCTTGTCCAGCAGCTCGGAGCTTTGCGCCACATAGGCATTGGTGCGCTCCTGCAGCTCCAGTTTCTGCTCGGCGAGCTTGTCGACCTTCCCCTTGTTTCTTGACAGCTCAGCGGTCAACTGGTCGATCTGCGCCCTGGCTGCAGCCAGTTGGTTCTCGGCAGCAAGGCGGGCAGCACTGGCCTGCGCCTGCTCGCTCTGCAATGCCTGCAACTGCTGGGTCGTGCTGCGCAACTGCGCGCGCAGACGCTCTTCCATGCTCTCAGCCGAAGCGCCGGTGGCGAAAAGAACGCCGAGCGTCATTGCCAGGCAAGGAAAATAAAAAGTGCACGATCGCCTGTTCATGCTGTTCCTCCCATGAAGGTCAACGCGCTTCAGAAGCGCGTATTCAGCTCTAGTTGCAGGACATCGATATCGAACGGTGCCCCATAGACTTCCTCGGAACTGAGCCAGCGTGCGGTGCCGTAGACCCGCTCGGCCAAGCCGTAGTTACCTCCGATGAAGTAGCCCTTGGCATTGGTTCCGCCGAGGTGGAAGGTCGAATCGTTGAAACCATCTGGCAGTGCATCGGGTTGGATGTACTTGTAGCCGGCGAACAGGTTCCAATCGCCCTGCTTGCGCATGTCCAGCGCGTTGCCCAAGGTCATCTGCAGCATCCAGCATCGTCACCGCTCTCGATCTCGCCGTTCTCGTCCGTGTTGTTGGCGATGTTGGCGAGCCCGGCCGCACGCTTACGCATGTCCCCCTCGTCGTAGCCCAGGTTGTGGACATAGTTGAGATGGGTGCGCAGCTTCATGTCGTGGAACAGATCGGCGTCCCAGATCAGATTCAGGTCCAGCAGGTTGAACTCCGAGGCCAGACCGACATACTGCGGCTGGGGGGTTAGGCCGGGGCCAACCGTGCTATCTGGGGTGATGTTGCGCAACAGGAACAGCGTGTTACCTTTCTGCATGAAAGTGGGACGCTGGTCATCGCTGTCGCATTCCACATCTCCAGCCCAAGGCTCACACGGGCTGGAACGGCTACCCTCGATATCGTCGAACTGGTAGTAGGCCAGTGCGCCCCTGATTCGATGGCGCTCGTTGATCCGCCAGTTCGCTCCCAGTTGTGCGCCGTACAACCACTCGTTATCGCTTTCGTTCTTGTCGAAGCTGGCGGTGGACGAATCGGAGGTGTACTCGACCGGGAAAGCACCGAGCGTGCCGAACAACGACAGGCTGTCGTTGAATGGCTGATTGAAGATCGCCGCGATACCGTCGAAATTCAGATCGCCGGAATACAGCAGGTCGCTGGACAGGAACGGATTGGCTACCCGTCCGCCAGTGAAGGTCATCCGATCGGAGGGGCTGTAGGTGACATAGCCCTGGTCGAGCCACAGATCCTTCTTGCCGAATCCAGCCCCCAACGTCTGAGTGGTCGAGACCGGACTGGTATCCGAGCCGGTTCCGATGCGAATACCGGCGCTCCACTGCTCCGACAGTGACGCCTTGAAACCGAAGCGCGCCCGTAACCGCAGCAGGTTTTCTCGGTCCTCGCGGGTGTTCAGCAATGGCGGAAGACGGGAACCAGGGATAAAAGGGTTGACTTCATAGGGACCGTCGTCATTGAGCTGGGCGTAATCGACGATCACGTTGCTGTTGCTCCCCGAATAGAAGCGCGATTCATTGCGCAGCCGCACGTCGCCCTCGAAAGTGATGCGCGAGGCCCAATCCGGCAAGGTATCCGGCTGAGCCCAGTTCTCGGCCTTCGCCTGGGCCATCACCTCGTTCTTGACCTCGTCGCGAATCTGATCGCGAACCACCGCCGGAATATAGGGAACCCGCACATCACCCGGCTCCGTCGCCGGGCCCGCCGTACCAGCCGCCTGCCGTGCCTGCAGCGCCTCCGATTCGGCCTGCTGGATCAGTGCCTGCGCCTGCTCCTGCTGCAACACCCCCTGCTGCACCAGCAGGCGAATCAGGTTGATGGTGGCGTTTTGCGAAGGCGCCGGAGTCTGCGCCGAGGCCTGCCCTGCCATCGCCGCGATCACGACACCGACCGTCAGAGCCAGCCGATTCATTCTAGAATTCATTTCCGCACTACTCCTGATGTGACGTTATGTTTAGCGGCATGCTCAACTGGGCCGCCGACCTCGGAAATCGAGACGAACGGGAATGGTCAGCGAGGCCGGCGGGCGTTCCTGGAAGCGAGGCGCAGCGCGCAGCGTGCTCAGCAACTTCGCATCGAGCTCCTCGTCACCACTGGACCTGATCAGCTCGACCCGGGTGATATCACCCGCGGTGTTCAACCAGACGTCGGCCTGGATCCGGAAAGCCAGGTTGCGCAGCTCGGGGCTTTCACGCAGCAGCTTCTGGAACGCATACGAGAGGTACTGTTTGTAGGTGCCATTGCCCAGCCGTCCGCCCCCGGAACCAGACATCCCACTGCCCTTGCCCGAACCGATGTTGAAAGCATCCGATCCGGCCTGAGCGTCCGCATCCATCTGCATAGGGTCGGCCAGGTCGTCAGCCGGCGACGGTGCTTCGTCCTCCGGAGTGATCTGCTCCATTTCCGGCTCCGGTTCGGGCTCCGGGTCGACGACCTCTTCTTCCACCGGCTCTTCCGGCTCCGGTGGTGTTTCCGGCTCCGGTGGTGGCGGCGGTGGTGGTGGCAAGGGAACGATCATCGGAATCTTTGGTGCCTCGCGGCGCACACCGCTCATGTCGTTGGCCCACTGCCAAAGCAGCCAGCATGCCCCCGCGACAACCACTACCCCGGCGCCCCACTTGGCCAGCCGTGGCCATGGCCATGCGGTTTCCGAGCCCGGTTCGGCAGAACCGGGTTTGGGACTGTTGAAGGAATTAGGCGACATGTTCATCCCTGATTCGGTTTGCCGGTGACGAGCCCCACCTTGGACAGCTCGAGCTGTCGCAGCAGGTCAAGCACTTCCACGACCCTCTGATACTGGACGGCGGCGTCGCCGCGCACGATCAGGGGAAAGTCGGGATTCAAGGCCTTTTCCGTTCGCAGGCGATCCTCCAACTCGGCGAGAGTCACCGGATACGCGTCCAGGAACACCTGCCCGGCGTCATTGATGGATATCGCCTTGGTCTTCGGCTGCGAGAGGGAGACCGACGAACTCGCCTTCGGCAAGTCGACCTGGATTCCCGCAACCTGCGCAGTGGCCGTGAGGATGAACATCACCAGCACCACCATGAGCACGTCGACCAGAGGCGTGATGTTGATGCTGTCGACTGCTGCATCGTCATCGTCGTCGTGGACAGCATTCACAGAAGCCATGATTTCCCCTCCTCAAACCGTGGCATGCTTTGCCTCGACGCGCGCATCAAGGCGTGGCGGCAAGCCCGGCGTCTGGTCTTCACCATGCACCTCGGCCAGTCGGGTGATGAATTCGTCGACAAAGATCCGCATGTCCGCCCCCACTTCCTTGTTACGGGTGACCAGGCGGTTGTAGCCAAACAGCGCCGGAATCGCGACGAACAGGCCCATCGCTGTGGCGAGCAACGCGGCAGCCATGCCAGGGGCGATCGCGTTGATATTGACGTCGCCCGCCATGGCGGTACCGAGGAACACCACCATGATCCCGAGCACGGTGCCGAGCAGGCCGATGTAGGGGCCGCCGGCGATGGCGTTGGAGAGTGTGGAAAGCTTCGAACCGAGCGCTTGCAGTTCCCGGGTGCGCACACCGTCCATCGACGCACGGATCGCTTCGATGGTGGCGCCGGAAATCGCCGTAGTGTCCGCCCCCTGCTCGCGGCGGGTACGAATCTCGCGTACCGCCACGCTGTAAAGCCGCCACAACGGTGAATCCTCGAGGCGTTGCGGCAAATGGGGATCATCGGCCAGAAGTTCCAGGCGCGTGCCCACCCGTTCGAAAAGCTCCCGGAAGATCTCGTTGCTGTGCGAAACGCGCGCCACACTGCGGCTCTTGCGGATCATGATGATCCACGACTGGAACATCATCCCGACCAACACCGCGATAATCACCCAGGCGTCTACAGGCACGGCTTTGAGGAGAAAACCCAGGCTACCGAAACCGAATCCGGACTGTTCCTCGTCGACACCGTAGGCGACCAACTTGGATTCGGAACCTTGCGCGGATGCATCGGCAAGAATCAGCGCAGCAGGCCGTACCACCTTGGAGAAGCGCAACTCGTCCACCGCACCAATGAACGGCTGATAACGACTGGCGGCCATGGACGAAGCTTGTGCTTCATCCTGCCCGGACGCGTCCTCGGCAGCGGCGGCGCCTTGCCCCTCACCCTGCACAGTCGAATGCATGCCTGGCACATCGGCACCGATGGCAATGGCCGAGCTGAACCCTGGCAACGCCGATGCCAGGCTGGTCGCCTCACGACCGTTGACGAACAGGCTCAACAGACTGCCATCGGCCGTCAACGCCAGGTGTTGCCACTGGCCCTGGCTGATTGGCAAGCCTGGCTGGCTGCGCTGGCCGTTCACATCGATGAAGGGAACGCCCTGGCTCACACCCACCAGTAACGAATTGCCGGCCTCGCGGCGCGCCAGAATCACCCGCTCTCCATCGAGCTGATCGGCCCGTAGCCATGCGCTGAAGGTAAAGGTCGAATCCGGGCCGGTTGCCAGCGAAGGACTGGCTGGCAGCATCAGCGGCTGGCCGGCAAACAGCATCGAACGCCCGACGACGCCATCGATGAAGGTGCCGGGAACCGTCTGGGCGTGGTTGCCATAGGCCGTGGTATCGCGCGGCGGCGCCGAGGCGGCTCCATCGAAGTGGTACACCAGCGTGTAATCGGGGTCGAAGGCAAGTTGTCCGTTGCTCGTTGCCGGTGCCGCCTGGTTGCCGTAATAAAGCCAGATATCCTGGCGTTGCCCCGGATCCACCTGAGGCACATCGACCCAGATCAGCGCGATCCCCATCAACGGATCGAAGCTTTCGACCTGATGATTCAGCACCGTCTGATCATCGGCCGCGACGAAACGAATATCCGCGCCCTTTTCGCCAATGCCATCGAAGGTGAAGTTGCCGGTATGCAGGCGGACCAGCACCGGCGTACGCCCCAGGGGCTGTCCAAGAGACATGCCTTGCGGCGTGGTGTCGATCGAGATCTGCTTGCGATAACGCCAGTCGTCCTGCCACCAGGCGCTGGCGGTGGCCGGCAGCACGAGGCCCAGGCAAATCGTCATGAATAACATTAACCGTTGCATGAAAGTCTACTCCGAAGTCTGTCAGTGCCCGTGTTGGTCAGAAGTTCGCCTGCACGCTGAAATGCACGCGCGAGTCATGTTTCGAGGTATTCGGTCCGTCGAGCAGCGGTAACGCCCAGTCCACACTGCCGGAAACCCAATCGTTGAAAATCGCCCGTGTGCCCACGCCAATGCTGGCCAGGCTGAAGTCGGCTTCCTGCTCGGGCATTTCGTCCTGCAGGAACAGCTGAGCGCCATCGACGAATGCATAGAGGCGCCAGTCGCTCACGTAATCCCCGACATACTTGCCGAGCGACGGCGTACGCAGCTCCTGGGAAATCAGATAGCCGTCATCGCCCGTGGCTTCGGCGGCCAGATACCCCCGGACCGAGGTGGCTCCGCCGGCCGAGAACTGCTCGTTGGAAACCAGCGGGCCGGATGCCAGCTGAAAGCCGAAGGTGGTCGCCGACTTCCAGTCATCGGCGAAAGTCAGCGTGTACTGGGTATCGCCCTTGAGAACGGCGAAGCTGGGGTTCGCCTGGTAGCGCTTGTAGCGGAACTCGTTTTCATCGCTGCCGTAACCGAAGAAGCTCCGGGTACCGGCCACCAAGCTCAGGCCCAGGGAGAATTCGGAACGCTCGGAGAAACGGAAACCGCTATAACCGAAAGTCAGCGGGGCGTACTTGAGCGGGACCTCGTCGCGCTCGTCGCCGAACTCCATCGACTCATCGAAGTCCTTGAAGTCCACTCCCGCGGAAAGCGAGTGCGCCCAGTTGCCTGCCGGTGGCAGCGCATAGATCGCTGTGAGGCCATAGGAGTGCCCCTTACCCAGTACGTTGCTGCCACCGATGGTCGCCACGTCGCTGTCGGAGCGGAAGCCGGCGAAGCGCAGACTCCAGCGCTCACTCAGCGGAGCCGTATAGGAGCCTGCCCAGACTTCGGCGTTGTCGGTATCCTGGGGCGCGGTGAAATAGGTCAGCGACAGTGCATGGCCAAGCTGCCAGAGGTTGTTGTGGCCTACCGATACGGAACTGCGGAGCCGCTCCGTATCGGCGCTGTAGTCGTTGTTCAGCCCAAGATTGACGAACCAGGCTTCTCGTCCTCCACTTGCAGGTCGATATCCATGGTGCCCGGTCGCTGCCCCTCGCGAACCAGTGGCAAGACCTGACGCCCGGGATTGCGGTTGACCCGGCCGAGCTCCTCCTGGACTCGGGCAAAGTCTGGAACGGAGCCCTCCTCCAGTGCCGGGACATCGTCGAGAATCGCCACCGGCGAATAATGCTTGGCGCCCACCACCCGCACACGACCAACCCGGGTTTCCACCACCTGCAAGAAGACCACGCCACCTGCCACCTGCTGCTCGGGCAGCTCGATGAATACCGACTGGTAGCCCCTCTCCTGATAGCGCTCCTGCAAGGCATCACGCGCGCTCTCGATATCGGCCAGGCTGCGCCGCAGGCCGAGGAAGGGATACACCGCCGCCTCGATCTCGCGTGCATCGAGCACCGTATTGCCGCGCACCACATACTCGTTGATATCGACCAGACGAACCTCGGCTGGCGTATCGTCCGCCTGCGCGGCGGTACCAGCCTCTCCCGTCTCGGCCAAGGCCGGTACCGCCCACAAAGCAGCGGCCAGGCAACTCGAGACCAGCGACAGCTTCCCTGTGCCATCCGCCCGGTAAAACCTGCACAAATGCTCCACACAGCCCCCCTCAGGTCCAAATGGCCACGACATTTATCGCGAACCACCTTCTGTAAAACGGCCCTGTGAGAAGTCACAGTGCCAGCAAGCAATGAACAAACGTCGATCACTACCGCGAAGCCAACTTGTAGTCGTTGGTTTCATCGCCTTTACAGGAACCGCGGGATACCCGTGGAGTCCGAGCCGGTACAGTGGCCGGTACCAAAGACTCCGGGGTTGCGCTCGTTTCCCGTGTAGCTGATTCGTACCCTTCCAAGACGAGTCCCGATGCGCACAACCGAACTTTTGTAACCAAAACTTCATGTTCGAATCGTGACGTCTGCCCGCCGGCCGTTCGCAGGGCGCAGTGCGCCAGCAACGGCATGAACACCCGCCACAAGGGCGCGACAAGGAAAAAGGCCGGAGCGGTGGAGAGGCCGACCTCAGGGATGCATTTGTTTTCGCCAGCAAAGGCGTGATCGCTACGGAACGCGCAATCTCATGGCACAGTGGATGCCCGCCCCAGCGAGAGCGCGAGCGGCCTAATCACAGGCAGCGCACCGACTACCCGTCGCGCAGGGCAACAGTCGATTCACCCAAGAGTTGCGCCACGCAATGACGAACGCATGACAACACCGTGGGGAAGGTTTTCCGGATATAGATATAGCGAAGGGGCATGGCTCATGGCCGGAAGGAGAAAGGATTCGACCACTCAATCGGGTTTCGAACGGACGAAGCAGGCATCGATCGCCCTCGATGTTCACCACGGTTGGGCTTCAGCGCTTTACCCTGACCGCAACCTGCGGGTCGCTCGATTGTGAGCCGGCGGGATAGCTTCATACGATTTTCCTGCCCTACCGGCTACCCGCTCACAACCCCAGCATCGACTCCACTTCCACCAGCAGTATCTGGCGTAACGTGACCGCTTCCAGGGATTTGCTGTGCAGGGCGTCTTCGATTCGCCTGACGTCCCACGAGGTTTTAAGGTCGTGGCGCTTCATAAAGAACTCAACGAAATACAGCACCTCGTACCCCTCGCGCTTGTCAATCGTCGCCAGGTCTTGTCTCCTGGCATAGTCGCCATCACCCTTTTCGCGACTCCACACATAGCGATACGTATCCTGCTGAAGAAACCTTTTCGATAACCGGTCACCCACTGCATCCCTCTCTGTCGATTCCGATTGCCCAGCTACCCTATCGTCACGATCCGCCGCTCGCCCTCTCCCGGGCCGGTGTGCTTTCCCAGCCAGGCATGCAACAACGAAAAGTTCATCGACACCTCCGGCATCTGCAACAAGCGGTCGGAAAACACTTCGGCGATGATCCGCCTGATGAGATGAACCACATCCGGGCAGTCCAGCAGCGCAGCGATGTCGCGGTCGAACGCCGGAAAATCCCAGACTGCCTGGTTCAGGTGTAAACCCGCGAACCAGCGGAAGAGCAGGTTGTAGTTCAGTTGCTCGTGCAATTGATGCTCGCTCGGCACCGAATAGAGCAGTTGCAGCAGCAGTACGTTGATCAGGGTTCGGGGAGGAATCCGCATCTGCTGGGCGGTTGCCAAGGCATCGAGCATTTCAGCATGCTCGGCGACGATGTCCTCGATCTGCGGCCTGGCGAGCACCAGGTAATGATTCGGCTGGATATAGCTGGACACTTCCTTCAAGGCGTACTGCCATGCCTCCTGGGACACGATCCACACCCAGGGTACGCCGTAACGGAACACCGATACCGGCTTTGCCCTCGCCGCCTCGACCACCTTCGCCAAATGCTGGTCCAGCTCCTGCATCCCCACTTTATCGAAGCGCTCCTTACGCATGCCTTCCTCCATTTCCGTCCCCTGATGAGGCAGTGCCGCCCGCGAGGTCTCCTGCACGAAAACCTCACAGGTACGCCGCGCACTACAGGCTCAGCCTGCCCCGCTCCTCTTCGGTGAGCTGGTCCATGGCCCGCTCATCCAACTGGCCGGCACCCAGTACCTGCACACTGCTGGTAGGCCGGTAGCCCGGCGCGCGGCGGGCTTCCTCGCGGCTCGGTTCCAGGCGCTCATCGCCGAATCCCAGCACCTGCACGCTGAACACCGAGGGCCGGCGCTGGCTGCTGCCTTGGCGCACCACCTCGTCCACCACCTGGGTACCGTGGAGGCGGCCGAGCTGGCCGAGGTCAGCGCGCCGGTATTCACCGCCGCCACCACCGGAATACCGGTAGCCTCGCCCTGCACCTGGATGTTGGCTGCGTTCACCACCTGCAACGCAGCGATGTTGACGTTGCCCGAAACGCGAATGCCCGCCTCGCCAGCGTCGATGGTCCCCAGCGGCGCCAGCAGGTCGATGTCGCCCGGCGGCACCTCGGCGATCGGGTTGAGCGTGGCGATGCCTGCGCCGGTACTGGGCACCGTCGGCGACAGCGTGACGTTGCCCCAGGCGTCATAGACGCGCCGTGGCGGCGTATAGACGACAGTCGTCTTGGAGCCACGCCCGGCGTTGATGTCGCCCTCGGCCGACCAGGCCAGGATGTCGCCACCGAAGGTGGTCATGATGCGGCTCTGGCCCAGCAGAATGCTGCCCAGCGAATACAACTGGATGTCACCCTGGCCGCGGGTGATCACACCCGCCGTGGACGGCGGCGCCTCGCCCTCGACGCCGAGGGTCTGCGCGCCGCCCGGCGTGAGCATCTGGATGTCGCCGCCGACGTCGGTATGCACGCCCGCACCACCGTACATCAGGATTTCGCCGCCATAGGCGACAGGGTTGCCGGCCACGTCATGGCTGGGGAACAGCGCGGCGATGGCGTTGCGGCCTCGCAAGTAGCTACCAAGGCGCGGGCCGTCGGCGTCGTTGTATTCGCGGCCGCCTTCGCGCAGTTCGGCGAAGTACAGCTGGCGGGCGAAGATGCGCTGCTGCTCGGCCGGCAGCGCCGCGTAGAAGGCCAGGGCCTGCTCGGCGTCGCCGGCGAAGCCGTAGCGCTGTTCCAGCCACTCGATCAGCTCGGCCTCGTAGGTATATGCCACCTTGCCGTCCTGGTCGGCCAATGCCATGGCCGGGTCGGCCAGGTTGGCCGGGTCCAGGTAGCGGCGGGCGAAGCCCAGGTAATCGGCGCCATGCTCGCCGAAACCGGCCTGCATCACGATGCTGGCACCGGGCCGCGAATCGCCCGGCACCACCGGGCCGAGGCTGGTGACCGAAGCGCGGTCGGCCATCAGGATATTGCGCCCGGCGCTGATCTCCAGCGTGCCGGGGCCGGCAACGTTGAAGCTGCTGTAGAGAATGTCGCGCCCGGCCGAGACGATAGAAACGTCGTTGGGGTCGTTGTGGACGAAGAGGTTGCCGGTGCTGGTGCCGCTACCAGTGTTATTGGTCAACGTACGAACAATCGCCTGGGGTAACGAGGTCGACTCACCCAGCGGCGTACCCGAAGCGACGATATCGCGCCCGGCCATCATCCAGACCGGCCCGGCCGACTCGTACCAGGTCTGCCCTTGGCGACCGCCGAGCGTGAACTCGAGAATCTCGCCCGTACGCAGGCCGACGATATCGCCGTCCGCTGCATAGAAGCGCGCCGGTTCGGCACTGCCCCAGGCGGCGCCGACAGTGGTAGCGGGGCCGAAGGCGAACAGGCTTTGAGTTCCCTCTTGCCCGATGGGCCGAATGGCGTCGGCGGACAGGTTGCTGACGCCAATGGTGGTGGCATTCGTGAATAAAGCAAACGCGGGCTGCAGCGGTGTGGGCACGACATCGATGCCGGCCCCCGACTGGTTGATCGCGTAGCCGCCGGCATAGATGGAGTCACCGGCCAGCATCAGCAGACTGCCGTTGGACGAAGGCGCCAGCAGTAGGGAATCCGTGGTAGAAATTGAATTCGAGCCAAATGCGGAAGCGCCCATATAGATACTGCCATTGGCGGCGACGGTGCTGAGCTGGGAGGGGTAGGCAAAGCGACCGCCGGTGCTGGTGTAGTTGTGGGGGCCTTTGTCCGTCCGTTGAGCATCGCCCAGCTGTGTGCTGGGCGTCAGGTTCCCCCCGGCCGAGAACAGGTTGATGGCGGTATTCTCCGTCCACAACGAAAACCAGCTGACCGCGCCGCCAACGCTCACACCAGAGGGAGTGGCTGTGTAGTTGTTTCTTCCCGCCGTCGCGTACTGCCGGCCGTTGTAGTCATAGGTAGGTCCGGTCGGGGTCGACACCCGGCCCGGGTCGCCGGTGCCGGAGAGCACCAGGTCGCCCCGGGCATTCAGGCTGGCCACCGCATCACCCAGCATCAATACCGGGCCACCACTGGCGTTCCCTTTGGTAGAGGTAAAGGGATCGTAGGCGCGGGTTTCCTTGGCATCGTGGTCGAAAACGGTACTACCATATCTCAGCGCGACACCGCCCAGCGCGCCGGCATTCAATTGTAGGGTGCCGCGCAGGTTGGTCAGCACACCGGCAAGATTCATATTTTGCTGGTCACCTGTGCCAGCGTGCATGCGCGCCTGCAGGCTCGGGTTCAGGTCACCCCCGATGTGCAGGTTCAGGTCACCACCGCCGGTCAGCAACAGTTCGCCATCGGCGGTTACCCTGCCTGTGCTGCCTACCGCGAGGACAAGGCCCTGGCTGCGAGGGGCGTCGTTGGTCACGCTCCCGCGCGGCGCCAGCATGCCGGCATCGCCCGCGACATCGACAGTCAGGTTGCCACCGCCAAGGGTGCCGAAGCCGGTGAAGCCGACCAGTTCGGGCACCGATTCCACGCTGCTGTTCAGTTTGTAGTACGTATTGGTCAACTTGCCGCCCGGCACGTAGCTGCCGAAGTTGATCCACCAGCTCGTCGGCATCGGCTCCACGCCGGCGGTGTCGCCCGTGCCTGGCGCCAGAGCCAGTTGCCCAGGTGGGCGCTGGAAGACTGGCTGCGCAACTGCCGTGCCATCGCCTCGTCCAAAGGGGCGCTGACGCTCAGCATATCGCCGGTCAGGTCGCCGCCGGCGCGCACCATCAGGTTGCCGCCCTGGTCCGGATACCAGGCGGCATAGGTGCTGTTCGCCCCGCCATCGACCAGCGCCTCGTAGCCTGCGGCAATATCGGCCTCAGGATTGTTGCTGGTTCCCAAGTAGGTACCATCCCAGGCCTTGGCTCGCGGTTGGTCGAAAGCCGCTGTCTGGCTGCCCGCCCGCGATGCGGTGGACATGCCGGCGGTATAGGCCCCGTACAGCGACTGCATGCGCAGGTCGCCGCCGGCGATCAGATCCAGGTCGCCGGTGCCGGTGCGCAGTACGCTGAAGGCCTGGGTCGCCGGGTGGAGCGCGATCAAGTCTCCGCTGCCGCCGACGCTGATGCATTGGCCGGCTTCCTGTTCACAGATGTTGTAGCCCGGATCGAGCGCCCAGTCCGGTACTGGCGTGCCGGGCGTGTCATACCAGTTTCCATCCGCCCAGAGCCAGGAGACTTGCACGCATTGCCCAGGCTCCTGTTCGCAGATGTTATAGCCCGGATCAAGTGCCCAGTCCGGTACTGGTGTGCCGGGTGTGTCATACCAGTTTCCATCCGCCCAATACCAGACGCCTGCCGCGGCCACCTCCCTGAAATGGGAGTAATGTGTATCCGCCAGAGTCAACGACCCCGCCAGGCGATCAACCTTCACCGCACGGGTATCCGTTGCCTGGATATCGGCACCGGCGACGATGCGCATGGACCAGGACTGCGAGCCCTCCGGCAGCATCGCCGCCACCGCCCAGTTGGCGCCCTGGCGGCTGCCGTCGGCCGGGCGCAGCGGGATGGAGATGGCATCGTCTGGCAGCTTGACCAGGGTTTCCGAAGGAATCAGCGCGCCCCTCTGCAAGGCCAGGTTGCCAGCCAGGACCAGCTTGGCCGGCAGCGCCACGCCTTTCGGCCAGGTCATGGCGCGCAGCGTGGCCTGGGCCGGCAGCACGGTGCCAGCGTCTAGGCGGCTGCCGGAGGGCAGCGTCGTCGCCTCGCTCAGGATCGCGCCGGCGGCATGCAGCACGTTGCCGCTGGCATCGCGCACCGCCGCACGCAACACGGTACCTGCCGGCAGGGTCAGGGCGGCGTTGAGCACACCCTGCACCGGCAGTTGCGTGCCGGCAGCGAACTGCGTCACCCCAATCGGCAGGTCGTAGTTCAGCGTCTTGCCGGCGGCGAACTCGGTGCCATTGGCCAGGGTCACGCCCGGGCCAGGCACCACCAGGTCGCCGCCATAGGCGATATAGCCGGGGGTGAGCTGCCAGCCACTATCGTCCGGGGTTTCCGGCGGCGGGGCGAAGCATCGTTGATGCTGCCGTAGATCTCCAGGTCGCCGCCGGCGCGCATCACCAGCGCACCGACCTCGCCGGAGCCGTAGACGCCAGTGCGCTGGGTATGCGGGTTCAGGCTGGCATAGCGATGGCCGGACAGGTCCAGGTCGCCGCTGACGATCAGGTCGCCGTTCACCGTGGCGCTGACGATCTCCACGCCGGGACGCAGGTGGAAGGCGTCGGCATAGGCGGCGTTGTTCAGCCCCGCCAGCTTGTCGTTCAGCAGATCACTATTGCCCAACGCCGCATTGATAAAGGCCGTGCTGTCGGCATGCTTGGCGTCCAGGTAGGCCTGGTCGATCACCTGATAGGGCCGGCCGCTGGCAGCCGGATCGCTGCCGTAGACGGCATCGTCGTAGCGCTGCACCGCGTTCACCGCAATAGAGCGGGCGCCCTGGATGTCCAGGCTGCCGCTGGCATCGATGGCGACGTCACCCGCCGTGGCGCCGCCCAGGCGCGGGGCGTTCAGCTCCAGGGTGCCGCGGTCACGACCATCGTGCAGCGCCGGGGCAGCCGTTACGCGGGCATCGTCGGTGCCGTGGCGCAGATCGATGCGCGCGCCATTGGCCAGCGTCAGCAGGCCGTCGCCGGAGCTAAGCTCGACGATCGCCCGGTTGGGGCTGTCGATGATCTGGCCGTAGCTGTCCAGCCGCAGCAGCGTGCCGTGGGCGTCGAGTACGGCATTGCCACCTATCGCCAGGCCGTGCTTGCCGGCCAGGCGGATGCTGCCGACCCGCTCGCCGCTGGCGTCCACCGTACCGCTCACGGTGAGGCGCCCGTTGTCGAGCGATACATTGATCTCGTTGGCCTTGAGGCCGTCGCCAATGGCCAGGTCGCCCTGCTTGAGCTGGAAGCTGCGCAGGCCGAACACCTCGCCCTCGTTGAGACGCTGGTTCAGCGCGGCGAACTGCTCGCTCAGGCTTCCGCTACCGCCCAGCCGCTGGGCACGGATGTCCACGCCGCCCGCCAGGTGCGGCACCAGGGTACCGCCAGCATCGGTGTAGCCGCTGGCGCTGGCAAGAATCCGCCCCTGCAGGTCGACCACGCCGGCGCCCTCGCCCAGCGCGATGGCGGTCAGCCGCCCGCCCTGGTTGTACTCGGCGGACAGATCGATGACGGAACCGGCCGCCTGGCGGATATCGCCCGCGCGGCTCTCCAGGACCACGTCGCCGCCCCAGCTGTACTGGGTGGCCTCCTCGTCATCGAAGAATTCGACACTGCGTCCGGCCATGTCGATCAGCGCCCCATCGGCCAGGGTCAGGTCGTCTTCGGCGGTGAGGCTGAGCTTGCCGCTGGGCAGCACTACGGCGGTATCCAGAACGATGCGTTGCCCGCTCAAGGCCAGTTCGGCGCCCAGCGCATCCGCACCCACGACCACCTCGCCAGCGCCGCCGTCCTGGGGCGCGGCAACAGTAACGGCGCCGCCGGCGGTGATGCGGTTGACCGAGCCGGCCGCGCCGGAGATCAGCGGCGTGACAATATTCAGGTTGCCGCCGCTGTAGCTATGGCCCTCGCCCTCCACATAAGCGCCTTGGCTCTGGTACACAGCCAGGCTGCCCGTGTTGTTGGCGGTGATGCGCTCGCTGGCCGTGAGGTCGACATTGGCGAAACCCAGCGCCAGGCGGGCCAGGTCGTCCACACCGCTGGGCTGGGTGTAGGGGCCGTAGCCCAACTCGATGCGCCGCGCCTCGATGGCCAGGGTGCCGCTGCCGGTGCCGGCGCCGCCGGCAGCCACCGCGCCGGGCAAGTCGGCCGAGCCGTTCCAGATCAGGTTGCCGGTCTGGATCAGCGCTCGATCGCCAGCAGCGCCGTAGCCGTAGATCGCCGGGGTGGTGAGCATCAGGTTGTCCAGCCGCGACTCGCCATTCTCGTCGAGGGTGGACAGGGTCACCGATTCGTAGAAGTTCAGCGCATCGCGTGCGGTCAGGGACAGGGTTTCCAGCGCCGGGGCGCCGGTGCTGGTATCGCCTTGCAGCAGACGATTCATGACGTCCTGGTTGAGCGTCAGGCCGGACGTCAATGCGCCGCGGGCGCTGGCCGCAGCCAAGGCCTGAGCGGTGCCGACATTGATGCCAGCCATACCCAGGGACAGATGCCGGGTGCCGTAGCGCACTGAATCGGCCAGTTCGAAAGCAGCCTCGGTAGAGAAGACGATCGTGCCTTCGGAGTACAGCGTGGCTGCCCCGGCACAGGTCGTCTGCAAGCAGCCGCCGATCTTGACAGGGCTATCATAGGTAGGACTCTTAGTGGGTGCCGCGGCAATCAGCGTCAATTGCCCGTTGGAGA
The DNA here is from genome assembly GCF_000582595.1 of Pseudomonas sp. BAY1663. Lineage (NCBI taxonomy): Bacteria > Pseudomonadati > Pseudomonadota > Gammaproteobacteria > Pseudomonadales > Pseudomonadaceae > Pseudomonas > Pseudomonas sp. BAY1663. Next base: position 176,147 of record NZ_AZSV01000001.1, on the reverse strand, counting down.
CGGCTACCCCACTGATCACATAGAGGTAGCCGTCGGTGGAATCGAAGGGCGCCGGGCCCAGGCCCAGGGTATCGATACGGGCACCATCCTCGATGACCAGACTGCCGAGGTTGGTGGGGCTACCGCTGGACGTGGTGGTCAATACCACCTCGGGAGCCATCAATTGCGCACCGGAACGCATGACCAGGTTCTTCGCGCCGCCACCCATGCTGACGAGATTGGCCCCTTGCGGATTACCGCGCGTGGCATAGGTGAGGTTCATGTTGCCGACCACCAGGCGCTTGGCGCCCACGGCATTAAGATCATCGGCGTAGACGGAGACGCCCTGGAAGCCCGCCGTGGGCTGGGTGCCCGCCGCCAGGATTTCCAGGCTTTCGTTGGACAAACTGCCGGTGCCGACGGTCAAGGAGAGGGTGCCGTCATAGCCGCCCTCGGCGGCATCGAAGCGGCCGATCCCATCGAAGGAAAAGGAGACCGTTTCCTCACCGTTGTCGGCCAGGCGCAGGCGCAGGCGCCTGGCATCGGCTTCGATCATCGCGCGCGGTACGCCGATCAGTGCCGCGTCGGCGCGAACGAAGTCGGCATAGCTCGTTTCGTTGTACTGCGAGTAGCTGCGCAGCACGTCGGCCGGGGTCAGGATCAAATGGCTGGCCAGGCTGTCGCGAATGCCCGTGCCGGCTATGGAGAGGACGCCGGATGTCGACCAGGAGCCGTTGCGCATGGCCGCCGCGTTGGCGGCCGCCGCGCCCTGCCCGGCCAGGCCATTGACCTCCACCCGGTAGGCACCGGGCAGCAGTGCATAGGTAGAAGGCAGCAGCGTATAGGTGCCGGCTGGCAGCCCGGGCACACCGGCACCGAGGGTAACCTGCTGGCCGACCAGCGGATCCACCGCGCCGGCCTCGCCGCCAGCCGGCGCCGCTACGGCCTGCACGCCGGGGACGATGGCATACACCGGGTTGCTGCCCAGGCCAGGCAAGGTGAAGCCATCCGGCCCGATCTGCACCAGCGGGTGGTAACGGGCATCGGTGGAGCCGCCACGGCCGGAGACGAAGGCCGCGCCGGTCAGCTCGCCGCCGCCGGAAAGATCCAGCACGGCGCCTTCCTGCACATCCACCGCTTGCCCACGCAAGGTGATGCCGCTGGCCCGCTCTTCTCCTATGCCCACCAATTCGATTTCCTGGCCGTTGTATTCCCAGGTCACGCCATCGACAGTGCCGCCATAGGGCATGACCAGGCCCGCACCGCTGGCGGACGTGAGGCTGCCCGGCAGTAGATTGACTGCCAGCGGCCTCTGGCTGCTCCATTCATAACCCACGACCAAGGTACCCAACGGAGCACGCACGACCCCGCCCTGGTTGATCGTCGCGGCGCCCAGGCTCAGGCTGCCGAACGCCGAATAGGGCACGCCGGGAATGGTCTCGGTGGTGCGGGCCAGGCTCAGGACACGCTGCGGATCGTAGGCGACACCACGGCCTCGATAACCCGCGTGTACCTCGGCAACGGCCCCGGTGCCGGGGTAGATCTGGGCGGCGGCCAGCAGCAGGTCGCCCGGCGTATACAGCACCGTGCCGCCAGTCTGCGTCGCCGCCAGGAAGCGCAAATCGCCGCCACTGACCAGTTCCATGTCATCGAACCCGCGCCGGTCCACTAGCGCCGGTAAACCCTCGGTCACAGCCGTACCACCGCGCACACCAACGTTCAGGATATCGCGCAGTTCCAGCAATTGGCCGGCGTGCACCTGCAGACTGCCAGCCGGCGCCTGGCTGGAAATGCCGGCTTCTTGCCCACCCTGTACCGTTGGATGTATATAGCTGCCCTCCCTGCTGGTCGGGCCGCCGTAACCCGCCAGGCGCACATAGGGTGCAACCAACTCGACGCGGGTGTCGTCCGGCGCCTCGTCGGCCAGCCCCAGCACGCGAGCATAGAGATTCAGGGACTGCCCCATGGACAGCGCCACGTCACCGTCGAAGCTCAACAACCCATCGCTGGCCAGGGTCAGGTTGTCGAAACCGCCGGCCTCGACCTGATCCACACCCAGCCGGCCATGGCCGTAGACCAGTTGATCCGCCGCTTCGCCGGCATCGATGCCGGAGGCCAGTTCGCTCTCGCCCTGCCGTTGGCTCAGCACCAGTTCGCGCGCCTGGCGTACCCGCGCACCTGCGCTATCGGTGCGATAGAACGGCGTATCCAGTACCGCCGTCAGGCTGCCACCCGAGGCGCCCGCGCCACCCGACGCCGCGCGCAGCGTGCCGTCCAGGTACAGGCCGTTGGCCGAGGCCAGCGATATGCCACCGCCAGCGCTGGCCACGTCCACCGCGCCCAGGCCCGGAATGTCCAGCACCGCGCTGGCGCCCGAGGCATCGAGCAGGGCACCCTCACGCACCACCACGAACAGCTTGTCGGCGTCGATCGTTGCCGTCGCGGGATCGAAAGCACCGCCGATGACGATATCGCCGCCCGCATCGACGATGCCGTAGCGGCGCCCCTGGGCATCGACCGCGGTAGCCGCCCGGCCGGCCACATCCAGCACCGCCTCTTCGCCGATCCAGATCGAACGGCCATGGCCTGTACCCTCCACTGGCTCGCTGATAGTGTCCGGCAGTTCCACCGCGCCGAGTACGATCTCTCCGCCCCAGGCGTTGAGCGTACCGTTCACGGTCAACTGGCCGATGCTGTCGATAGAAATGGACTGACCGGGATCGACATCGATCACGGCGCCCCGGCCGACCTGCGCCGCGATCGTGGCCATATCGCTGGCGCTGGACAGCGCAGTGCCGGCCTGCAGACTCAAACTGGCGCCGCGGCGTTGGGTGAGCACGCCGGCGGCCGGATCCTCCAGGTACAGTGGCGGCGTCCAGATTTCCAGCGCCGCGGCCGGCGTGTTGCCCGTGGCGCTAACCAGGGCGCTGTCGCCGAAGCGGTATACCGGCATGGTCACATCGACCCGGGTATCGTCGGCAACGGTCACGCCCCGGTTGCCGACAATGTCGTAGTGGCTGAAACCCTTGTCGAAGAAGTCACCCGGCAATTGCAGCGTGCCCGCCTCCGGTGTGGCAGCCTCATCGCCGATCAGGACTTTGCCGGCCTGCAAACGCAAGGTGCCGCCGCCGTCCACGCCATAGCCGCGCAATTCGCCCTCGAGGCTCAGTTCGCCAATGCTGCCGGCAGTGGCGGCATTAGCTGCCAGAGTGATATCGCCGCCCTTGCCGCCTTGCCGCTTGCCGTCGGCCAGCAGCGCCGCGCCGGAGGACACGTCGATCAGACTGCCCTGCGCCAGGGTGGCGTCGCCGCTGCTGCGGATCGATACGCTACCGCCGCCCTGATATGGCAAGTTGGCAATATTCTCCGGCTCCAGCAGCAGGTTGCTCCAAAGGCCGCTGGCGTCCAGCGCCACCCCTTCGGCCACCGTAACGCCGGCCGTCGTACCGGACGGCGCGGACAGGGTCGTGTCCTCGATACGGGCGTTAGCGCTCACCTGGTTGAGCACGTTGCCCAGGCGGATGGTGCCGCCATGGCTGGTCAGGTCAGCGTTGACGTTCACCTGCGGGCCGTACAGGGTGATCTCACCAGCCGGCCCCACACTCAGTTCGCCGTCGACCGTGATGCCGTTGCGAGCGGCGATCTTCACGCTGCCCAGTTCGAACCCACTCAACTGATCGCTATCCAGATACAGCGTACCTTCGCGGTCTTCTGGCAATACGCTGTCCAGTTCCAGCCCGGCGGCGATCTTCTGCGACGCGGTACCCAGGATCACGTCCTGGAGGGTGTTGGCGGTGGCCGTCAGGCCATGCTGCAGCGTACCGCTGTCCTTGACGTAATAAGGGGTGTAGCTACCCACTACCAGGTTCGCGCCACGGGCCACCGCTTTCTGCGACTGGTGGTAACCGTCCAGCCCGGCCTGCGCCGCCTGGGTCTGGCGGTCGCCCTGGAAGGTGTCACCCACCAGGGTGCCTTCGAGTACCGCGCTCTTCGTGCCGATCACCAGGGTACCGGCGTCGCGGCCCACCGTGTAGCCGGCCTCGAAACGCTGGCGCGGTGCGATCAGCGGGTTGTAGTAATAATCCGTCTGGCCCCAACGTGCGTGCACATCCTCATAGCCCTTGTAGAGGCCGGTATAGAGGATGTCGCCGGGAGCCCTGGAGAGTTCGTAGAGCTTGCCGTCGGCACCCTTGAGCCAGGTCTGCTGGATGTAGCCGTCCTGCACATCCAGGGTGCCGCCGGAGAGGTTGATCTGCGAGCCGCCCTGGGTCACCACCTCGCTGCCGGTGAAACTCACCGTGCCGCCCTGGGCCATCCATTCACCCGCGCTGTGACCCGTAGTGCCGAGGTAGCCGCCCACTTCCAGCAGGCCGCCGGCGGTATACCAGCGATCTGTCTCATAGCCGTTGGTGCCGGCCGGTACGAATACCAGGTCACGCACGTCGACCCAGACGTCATTGTTGTTGAGGCTGCCGTCGTCACGGTTGACCGAGGCGTCACGCTGTTCGTTACCCTGGATGTTGACCTTGACGCTGTTGGACTCCATGGCCACCTTGACACCGGTGGCGCCGGCCACGTCGATCACCGCGCCGTCGCGCACCAGCGCGCGAGTGCCGGCATTCACCGCCACCTGGCCGCCAGTGGCCAGGGTGATGGAACCGTCCTGGAAATCCACCGTGCCACTGCTGGCGATCTCGACCAGGGACTGGTCGCGGCGGTATTTGTCGGCCGCTACGATGTTCTGGTCGTCCGCAGACGTGTCCACCGCCGGCGCCAGCAGGCTGTCGCGCTGGCTGTCCAGGGCGGTGGCGTCGCTGTCTTCCAGCAGGATGGCGGTGGTGGCGCCTTCGCCCAGGGTCACCTTGCCATTGGTGCCGTTGGCTGTCAGGTGCACGGTGCCGCGCAGATCCACCGAGGTGCTGGCCAGGGCCACACCGTTCTGCTCGACCTGGTTGCCGGTCAGGGTGATGTCCCCGGTGGCGGCCTGGAGCAAGCCGCTGTTGCGGACGCTGCCGGAGCCCGTGGCGGTGATTTCGTTGCCGCGGGTGGTGGAGGCCTGGTTGCCGTCGGTGGCCTGGCCCTTCTTGATGATGAAACTGTCACCAGCGGCCAGAGCCGTCTGGCCCTTGGCGGTGGCGATGCTGCCGGCGTTGTCCACTTCCTTGCCCAACAGCAGCACGTAGCCGCCGCCGGTGGTGGAGTTGCCGGGTTTGGCGGTCTCGATCAGCGCGCCCTGCTCCACCGTGACGGCGCCGCCGGCACTGGTGAAAGTGGCCGCGTTGTTGGCGCCATACAAACCGTTGTTGGTGAACTGGCTGTCGCTGATATTCGCCGCCGCGGCCACCAGGTTGCGTACGTTGACCTGGCTGGTGCCGCTGAAGACCACGCCGTTGGCGTTGGCGATCATCACCGTGCCATCGCCCTTGATCTGTCCCTGGATCTGGCTGGGGCGCGCGTTGGGATCGTTGACGCGGTTCAGCACCGCCCAGTCGGCCTGCTGCTGGAATTCGACCGTGGTGTTGCGCCCCACGTTGAAGGTTTCCCAGTTGAGGATGGCCTTGTCTGCGGTTTGCTCGATGCCGACGTGGGTCTTGCCATTGGCCTGGGTCTGCACCGGGCCCTTGGCATTCTGCCAGGCTTGGTCGAAGGGCATGGAGCCGTCGATCTTCAGGCCTCCCTCGCCCAGGCCGTCCGGCACGGTCGGCACCTGCGCGAAGGCCGCTTTACGGCCGGCAGCCTGGGCAGCCTGCTGCGCGGCGATGGCGGCCACGGTGTTGTTCATGTTGGTCAGCGAACGTTGCAGCTGCTGGTTGACCTTGGCCTGCTGCGCCAGCGGCGGCGGTGTGCCCGGCAGTTGCGCACCAGCACCAGGACGTGCCACACCCGCCGCCTGCGTCGCGCCCTTGGCCGCGAACCATGCGGAGCTGAACGCGGCCGGCGCCGCCTGGGCACTGCCGGCGAACAGCAGCAAAGCGATTGCCTGCGCCAGGGGCTTGAGGCGCAAGACAGGCGTGACGGCATGCTGGGTTGACTGGTTTTCGCGGAGGCGCATCACTACAGATTCCTTTTCCTGGTTCGCGGAACGGCTTGCAGGGAACGCTTCCCGCCTGCCTTGCTCATACGCCTTAGGCGGTTACAAATGCCCGCGACCGAACTTTTGTCACGCAATCTTCATGTTTGTTGGGGTGGGTATCAGAGGGGCGGCGGCACTCGCCGCTTTTGTGGAAGGCCGCGCCCGTTCCCGACGGGCTTGCGGCATTCACCACATCCCTGTGGATTGCCCGACCTCGGGGCGATGCTTTTAGGCTTCAGGCCTTTGGCAGGCCTGCGGCCTGCAATCGCCGCGAGGGCGCGCCTCCCACCGGGTCCGCAGGGGGCTTTGCTGCTTTTGTGGGCCCGACTCCGGGGCGATGCTTTTCAGCCTGTTCGCTCTCGCTCGTCGCCTGTAGCCAGCTCCACCACCATGGCGGGTTGCAACCCTCCCCTACATGGCTGCATGCCCCTGTAGGAGCGAGCTTGGTCGCGATCAGCTACCCGCAAGCCGGTGGAAAACGCGTTGCGGTTTTCCACCCTACGCAGCCGAAATTCCACGCATAAAAAACCGACAACGACCGAAGCCGTTGCCGGTTTTTGCTACAGGCCTGGCGGCCACTAAAACCCGAAGGTTACAGCGGACGACCAATGCCGTTGCAGACGCTGGTGTTGCCGACATCCAGGCCGTTGCCGGTCTGATTGGTGACGAAGTTGTTGCGAACAACGGCTTTCCAGGCGGTCGGCAGCGGAATCAACGAGTGAGCCGAGATGGCGGCATCGTTGCTGGCGGCCGGGTTGGCGTTGTAGTGACGGGCCAGGAAGTCACGGATATTGGCGAGATCGCCCCCTGCCGCGGTGTCCTGGTAGCACTGGCTGAAGATCAGGTTGGTGACACCAACAATGGAGTAGCCCGCACTCGGGTTGGCGAGTTGAGCGGCAGGGGCCCAAGCCAGCGGATCGCCGGCAGCGCCACCGACAGGAAGGGAAATGCTGTTCAGCGCAGCCACGACGTTGACTTCGCTGGGCAGCAGACCATTGACACGGGCGACTTCAGCCGGATTGTCGAAATCGACCTTGTCGGGGCTGACATAACCGATGGCACCGTCAATGGCGTTGACCTGAGCGACCACGCCGTTGCTGCCGTTGCCGCCGACATAGGTCGAGCCTGCCGGTGGATTCTGAAGATCGATATCGAACGCAGCCAAGAAGTTATTGCTGACATTCACAACAGCGGTGTCATCAACTGCATGCAGGTGGTTGACAAAGATTTCGGTGGTGCCGCTGCCATCGATGCGATAGACGACGGTGATGGGACGAGGGCCAGTAATACCCAGATCAAGACTTTCATCGCTCCAGTCGGTAATACGGCCGGCAAAGATATCTGCCAGTTGCTGGCTGGTCAGGTCCAGTTCCGAAAGACCGGCAACATTGAACGGCACGGTGACCGAAGTGGCGGCCGACGGAAGCTGTACCAGCGGGCCGTACAAGGCAGCACTTTGGCTGTTGTAGCCGCTGAGTTCGGACTGGGAAACGATCGAGTCGCTGCCAGCGTAGTCGACGGTAGCGCCCGGTTGACCGAACAGGCTGCCGTTGTTGTTGAAGAAGGCATTCTTGCCGGTGCCGCTGCCGGTACCAACGTAAGGAGTGAAGCCGGACGACAGCACGCCGGACTGCTGATACAGCTCCTCGGGCAGCGTGGCGCCGCCACCGACGACGGCCGCCATGGCCTGGGCGGAGCAGAGGCCGGCTACGGCCAGTGATGCGGCGATCATATTGCGCTTGAACATGAAGAATCTCCTTTTTCATCGTTACGAACGTTGAGTGAGTCGCTCTTGCATGACTGTGGCGCTCGGCCTGGGCGCTTTTCAGTGCCGGTCGTGGTGGAGGCCACGGGTAGGAGATTGGCAAGGAGGGGTTACATTCCAGGGAAAAAAGCTCGGGAGATATCTCGCCTCAAAGCGATATTTTCTCTGGAGTTTTTGTAATTTAACCGCATGATCACTGCAAAAAATTCGCCTTTTCTCTTGGGCCGCTTTGCGCACCCAGACAACACTCAGCGCACGAAATGGGCCCACTCAGGCAGCCCCTTCGCCATGTGGCGGGACTAAGCGGAGAAATACGATACGGGCTGTGGCCCCTGCCCTTTCTTCATCCAGGATCGGGGCCGGCAGGCGATTCCAGTGGCAATGCTCTGGAGTTCTGCCGATGCGAGGATCGGGAGGAGCGGAAACCGCACTCGTTTCCCGACGAACGGTCGTTCCGTTCGAAAAGCTTTCGTTGCTCCCCTGAAGCGAACCGCTACCAATATCCGACTTGGCCTAAGGTTGGGACATTGCAATACCGGAGATGCCCGCCACTTACGTCCAAGGGATCGGCAATTGCGACTGGACCTTACTTCAGCAGACTCAGAAGGACAGCTAGCCAGCAGGGACTAGCCGCATGCAGCGGTTGCAGCCTGCTGCATGTGACCCAGATAGTCGGAAAAGCAGTTCCCGCACACATGGACCGTGCTTCCGAGAGCATTTTTGGTGCGGAACCTCGGCGGCAGGTCGTCCGGGCTCAGCAGATCTGAGATCTGCTGCCATCCTGGTCAATGCCGTGCAGCACCGAACCGAGTAACACCCGGCGTCGGTGGGGCGTAATCGGCGGGTTGCAACCCACCCTACGCCCCGCCTGCTGCCTGGGCAATCTCGCCGCAGGCTGTTGCGGAAGCGGGTGAGGCGCCTGCAGACGCGCCTGTAGACGCTGAACGAAGGCCTTGGCCTGGGCCTCGGTTGTGAAGCGCACCTCGTGGCCGCCGAGCCGAACCTTGCAACCGGCCTCGCCCGAGAGATTTTCGATATCGATCTTCATCATGTGGTCCAACCATATTCGTGATGGGTTGTGCCAGGTGTCCTGACGTTATCGAACGAAGGGGACGGTATCGTCCTCGCCGCGAAGTGTGCCTAGCGGTTCGTGGTCCGTCCAGACCGGTGCGCTTGCATGTCACGCCTGCACCAGCTGGTTGATTTCGATGATCGGCAACAAGACGGCCATGACGATCAGCAGCACGACCCCACCCATGACGACGATCATGAGGGGTTCGAGCAATGCGGTCATGCTCATGGCCCGACGCTCGATGTCGCGAGACAGGGTCTGCGCGGCGCGTTCGAGCAGCGGCGGCAAAGAGCCGGTTTTTCACCACTGGCGATTAGATGAATGAGTACCGGCGGGAAGAGCTTTTCGGCGCGCAGCGCGGTGGCCAGCGATACGCCTTCGCGCACGCGGGCAGTGGCCTCGGCCACGCTGCGGTCGAGGCGGTCGTTGGCAAGGGTCTGGCGGGCGGCGTCGAGAGCACGCAATAGCGGTACGCCGGCGCTACCGAGGATGGCCAGGGTGGAGGCGAATCGTGCGGTGTTGACCCCGAGCACGAAGCGCCCGACCAGCGGCAAGCGAAGAATGCGGCCATGCCAGGCCAGGCGCGCTTCGGCATTGCGCAGATAGAGGCGCCATGCCCAGAACGCGCCGGCCAGGGCAATGAAGCACAGCCAGCCCCAGGCACGGACGAAATCGCTGGCGGTGAGCATGACCAGGGTCAGGGTAGGCAAGTCCTGGCGGGCCTGGGAGAAGGCGCTGACGACCTGGGGCACCACGTAGCCGAGCAGGAAGATCACGATGGCGATCGAAACGACTCCGACCACCGCCGGGTAGATGAAGGCGGTGAGTATCTTGCCTTGCAGGCTGTTGCGCTCCTCGATGTAGTCGGCCAGGCGCTCCATGACCTGGGCCAGGTCGCCGGACTCCTCACCTGCGGCAATCAGTGCCCGGTAGATTTCCGGAAAATCACGCGGGCGCGCGGCCAGGGCATCGGCCAACCGCATGCCGCCACGCACGTCGCCACGGATGGCGCTCAGCGTACGCGCGATATGAGGGCGCTCGGCTTGCTCCACTGTGGCGCTCAGAGCGGCCTCCAGCGGAAGGCTGGAACCAAGCAGGCTGGCCAGTTGACGGGTAGTCCAAGCCAGGTCACCGCTGGAAAGCCTGGGCGCGAACAAGCCTGTAGCCTGGGCCAGGCCACCGCCGTCGTCGGCCTGAACGTCCAGCGGCGTCAGCCCGAGGGTTCGCAATTGGGCCAGGGCGGCATGGGGGCTGTCCGCTTCGAGATGGCCGGTGATGAGCTTGCCGGTGCTGTCGGCGGCTTCGTAGCGAAAAGTGATCATCATGCATCCCGGGTGACGCGCAGGACTTCTTCGGCCGAGGTCGCGCCGCTGCGCACCCAGCGCTCGCCATCCTCACGCATGTCGAGCATACCGGCCGCGCGTGCGGCGGCACGCAGGGCCTGTTCAGCTGCCCCCTGGTGGATCAGGTGGCGGACTTCATCGTCGATGCGGAACAATTCATGGATGCCGGTACGCCCACTGTAGCCGGTGTGGTTGCAGACCTGGCAGCCCTGCGGCCGCCAGGTGCCGGTGGCGGCATCCGGCTGGCGACAGTGCGGGCAGAGCCGGCGCACCAGCCGCTGGGCCAGAACCCCGAGCATGGAGGATGCCAGCAGGAAAGGCTCGACGCCCATGTCCACCAGCCGGGTGACGGCCGAAACCGAGTCATTGGTATGCAGGGTGGCAAGCACCAGGTGGCCGGTCAGGGAAGCCTGCACGGCTATCTGCGCGGTTTCCAGGTCGCGGATTTCACCGATCATGATGACGTCCGGATCCTGGCGGAGGATGGCGCGCAGGGCCAGGGCGAAGGTCATGTCGATCTTGGCATTGACCTGGACCTGGCTGATGCCGGGCAGATCGTACTCGACCGGGTCCTCGACGGTGAGGATGTTGCTGGTGCTGGCGTCCAGTCGGGCCAGGGCGGCATAGAGCGTGGTGGTCTTGCCGCTGCCGGTAGGCCCGGTGACCAGGACGATACCGTGGGGCTGGCGTATCAACTGGTCGAGCTGAGCGAGGATGGCGGCATCCATGCCGAGGGTTTCCAATTGCAGGCGCCCGGCCTGTTTGTCCAGCAAGCGCATGACTACACGTTCGCCGTGGCCGGTGGGAATGGTGGACACGCGGATATCGATAGGCCGCCCGGCGACGCGCAGGGCGATACGGCCATCCTGGGGCAGGCGTTTCTCGGCGATGTCCAATTGCGCCATGATCTTGATGCGCGAAACCAACGCTCCGTGCAGTGCCTTGCGCGGGGAGACCACGTCACGCAACGTGCCGTCGACCCTATAGCGCACCACCGAATGGCTTTCGAACGGTTCGATGTGGATGTCGCTGGCTTCGTCACGCGCGGCCTGGGTCAGGAGTGCGTTGATCATGCGGATCACCGGCGCACCATCCTGGGCATCGAGCAGATCGGTGACTTCGGGAATGTCCTGCATCAGACGGTCGAGGTCGACTTCGCTCTGCGCGGCCCCGACCACGGCGGCGGCGCTGCCAGTATCGGAGTAGGCGCTGGCCAGGAGCAGATCCAGTTGCTCGTCGGCGACCTGCTCGATAGGCAAGCCTCCTTGCCGACGCTGAACTTCGATGATCGCCCAGCCCGGCGTGGAAGGGCTGACGGTGAGTACCTCACCCTCCTCGCCTCTGCGCACCAGGACCCGTTGGGCCTTGGCCCAGGCGTAAGGCAGGTCGTTCATGGCTGCTGCTCACCGGCTTGCAGCGGCACGGCGCGTATGGGCGCGCGCACGGATGCCGCCGACGGTTCGCCGGGAATCGCAAGGGCGGCAGGAGGCAGCGTCGGTGCGCTCATGTCGGGCAACGCCCAGTTTCGCTCGGGCCGCAGGCTTTCTTGAGCCCGGCGAATGAAGTCGTAGCGGTTGAGGGTGATGCCGCGCCCCACGTCCCGATCGCGAATGATGTAGGGCCGCAGGAAAACCATGAGGTTGGTCTTGGTGCGCTGACGACGCTCGTAGCGAAACAACACGCCGAGCCCCGGTATGCGGGAAAGGCCGGGTATGGCTTCGGTACCCTGGGTGAAGCCATCCTGCAGCAGGCCGCCGAGCACCATGATCTGGCCGTCGTCGAGCAGGATGCTGGTGTCGATGGCACGCTTGCTGGTGACGGTCCCCGCCTCGTTGGAGGCCCGCTGGTCGACACTACTGACCTCCTGGTAGATGTCCAGCTTGACGGTGCCACCTTCGGATATCTGGGGGCGGACGTTGAGCTTGAGGCCCACTTCTTCGCGCTGGATGGTCTGGAACGGGTTGTTGCTGGTTCCGCCGCCGTCGGTGACGTACTGGCCGCTGACGAAGGGGATGGTCTGGCCGACGAAAATGCTGGCCAGCTCGTTGTCCAGCGTCAGGATGTTGGGCGTGGACAGGACGTTGGTGCCGCCCTTGCTCTTCAAGGCTCGGGCCAGGACCTTGAGGTCGAGGATCTCCCGATTCCGGGGATGCTCACGGTGCCGTCCACCACACCCACACTCAGCCCTGGCGGCAGTACGTCGAGGCTCGAATCGCCAGCGCTCAGGCCGCTGCCGCCGAGGTTGGCACCGCCGATCCAGCCATTCCCTCCCAGATTGCCGGCCTGCCACTGGATGCCGAACTCGCTGGCATCGTCTTCGCTGACTTCGACGATGAGGCTTTCGATGACCACTTGGGCACGGCGCTGGTCGAGCAGGTCGATGACCTCACGCAGGCTGCGGTAGAGAGGGTCCGGAGCCGAAATGAGCAGGGTATTGGTGGTGGCATCGGCCTGTACCGTGACGCCCGCTGCGGAGAACGCGGAGCCCTGGGTATTGCTCAGTCCCATGGACTGCCCTCCTCCCCCAGGCGACGCGGCACCGCTTCCCTGTGCACTCGTGCCGGAGCTGCGGCTCCCCTGGTTGGCAGTGCCGGTCGCACCGCTGGTGCCTTGCATGCCATTGCTGCTGAGCATCGCCCTGGCGCCATCGCCTTCGAGGTAGGTGCTGTCGCTTTCTCCGGTGAGCAGCCCCCGTAATGCCTGTGCCAGGGTCACGGCCTGGGCATTGCGCAGGTAGACGACGTGCAGGTTGCCGGTGCTGCCTTGGGCGTTGTCGAGCTTATGGATCAAGTCACGGGCGATGTGGGTACGTTCGGGGCTGCTGGCGCGCACGATAATGGTATTGGATCGTGGCTCGCCCAGGACGACGATCTTCTGCGTCGGATCGTTGCCCTGCGCGTCCAGCAGTTCGGAAACGACGGCAGCAATGTCGGCGGCGATGCCATTCTGGATCGGCACGACGTCGGTATCGATGGCGCCCGGCGTATCGATGTCGGCAATGATCCGGGCGATACGCTCGAGGTTGTCCGCGTAGTCGGTGACCACGACGGTGTTGTTGCCCGGGTAGGCGTTGATCGGATTGTTGGGCGATACGATCGGGCGCAGCACGGGAATCAGGTTCACCGCGTTCTCGTATTGCAGGCGGAAGGTGCGGGTCATCATCCCGTTGGCGGCGGCTTCGTCGGCACCGTACACAGGTCCACCGAGCAGTTTTGCGTCCGCCTCGGGGACGACATGGCTGATGCCGGCCACATCGACGATGGTGAAGCCCTGCATGCGCAAGGCCCCCAGCAGCATGTCGAAGGCCTGGTGCGCCGGTACTTCACCTTCGGAAACCAGGGTCAGTTGGCCCTTGACTCGCGGATCGGCCAGGAACTGCCGGCCAGTGGAGCGAGACAGGGCACGCAACACGGCCTGCAGATCGGCTTCGACGAAGTTGAGCCGGACGGGTTGGTCTCCCAATGGTGGAACACCATCGGTGCGGGCGGTAGTTCCGCGTGCAGTCGTGCCAGGGCTGGTCGAGCCAGCTACCCTCTCTTGCCTGGCCTTCGTGGCTGGTGATACTTCCTCGCGGCGAGGACGCTCCACCGCTCCGCCCAGGTTGGAGATGAGCGGTTGGCCAACCTCACTGACTACCGGCTCCATCCGCTCCTGACCTGGGCTGCTACAGCCGCTCAACAACAGTGTCATGACCGCGGCCACCAGACGCTGCTGAAGGTGTCCGGCTTCGATATCCGTATGCCTCATCGGGATTCCTTAGCGGTTTGCGCGGGTTCCAGGCGAACGTCTCCAGAGACTGTCGCAATCGGGTCATTGGTATTGCTGGTGTCGGCGCGATGAAGGTGCGCCTCGGTGATGGTCAGTTGCAACGACGGAGCGGTGTGTTGCAGCCATGCCATGAGGGGGACGGCCGGTGCCTCGATGAACAGGACCCGAACCAGTTCGGGAGAGCTTTCCGCAGTTGCTGCCAATCGGTAGTGGCCGCCAAGGGGACTGGCGTCGAGGCTTTGCCGCAGACGCTGCGACAGGTCGGAGGGGGTGCCGGTGGCTGGCGCCATGTCCCGTAATACCTCCTCCAATGCAGCGGACTGGCTACGCAAGCGCGGCAGCTCCCCCTGCCAATAGGCAATCTTGCCGAGAGGCGGCTCGATCAGGCCAAACCAGGAAAACAGCAGAGCCAGGCCCAGAGTAGCGATCTTCAAAACCCGACGCTCGCGCTCAGCCAGACGCTGCCAATGGGCAACGAGTTGGCTGCGCCGGTTCCGCCAGCGCGCCAGCTGGAGGTCGACGAAGCCAGATTGGCGCAGGCGATCACTCATCGGGCATCTCCTCCGGCAGGCTGGCGATGAACGACTCCCCTGCCTTCACCTGCAGCCGCCAGCCGTTCGGGGTATCGGTGACATCCAGGCCCGCTTGCGCCAACGCTGCGTGCCAGTCGTCACCAGGAGGCTTGCTCGCATCCTGCAGGAGAATCAGTTGTAACGCCGAGTCGTCGAAGGTCAGCTCCTTCACGCTGCCGGCAATGAAAGGCATGGCCTCGGCCGTTACCTGTACGAGGCGGCCGAAGCTGGTCGCGGCCATCTCCGTGTCACCGGCAAGCCGCAGGTCGCGCTGCTGCCTGGCTTGCTGCAAGGGATTGAGGATGACGGGGAGCTCCGGAAACACCTGCTGAACGCGCGTCGTCATCCGCGCCTGGAGAGCCTTGCCCTGCCCTTCCAGCCGGCTGGCGTGCAGGTTCAGGCCGCTCACCCAGACCAACAGCGCAAGAATGCAGCAGGCCAGGGGCTTGCCCCAGCTTCGGGCTTCCCCGCCGGGTACGATATTGCCGCCCTGCCAACCCCATGACGGCGCCGGGCCAGTCCAACGCAGGCTTGCAGCGCCCTGTGCACTGTCGGCCAGTCCGGGACGCTCGAGGGGAGCGTCTCCCAGCCAGAGCAGATCGCAACCCGTTGGAAGGTCGCCCAACCGCTCCAATGCGACGTCGGGAAGTGGATGCACCCACCCCGATTCGATGCCATTACGCACCACCAGATAGCCGTCCCATAGGCAGGCGCACCACTGGCTGCTCTCTACAGGGAGGAAAAACGGCGCTGCGTACAAGCCCCGTATCTTCAGGCCGTGGCGTATCAGCAGGCGGGACAGGCCATCCAGTTTTTCACGTTCGACCCAGCCCATCGTCAGCCATCCCGCTTCCGCCCTCGGACCGTGGGCGATATGCATCGACTGACTACCGCCGAGGATCAGTGGCTCGATCGCACAGCGAACCGCCGCGGACAGGCGTGCCACGGGTAGCGGCGGAAATTCGAGTTCGGCAAGCAGGCTATCGCATGGGTGCAGGACCATTTCGACGGAACGCCCCTTGGCCTTCCGGGCCAGTATTGCCAGGACGTCCCGCCCCTCACGTTCGATGTTGCCCTGCCGGTCCAGCAAGGAGAAGGGCAACGGCGTCTCGGCGTGCAGTTCGTCCAGAGGCGCCAGGGCTACGCGCAGCAGGCTCATGCCCCCGTCCTCGACCAGATGACGCGAGGGCGTTGCTCCTCGTTTCTATGAAGCAGGGCATCGAGAGTGACGAGCCGCTCCCCCGAAAGGGCCTGCCCATGGACCAGGAACCAGTTACTGGTGATACCAATCCTGATACTGGTCATTTCCCGGTCGGGCATCCTCAGGCGATTGACGAAATCGCCCCGGTTGATGAACCAGCGTCCCTGGTCCCGTTCGACCAGGAGGCCTTGAGCCTGTTGCAGCGACAACCCCGGTACGTGGGCCGCGACCACTTCTGCACGCGCGGTATTGCCGTTGATCCAGGTATTGGCCGGTAGAATGGTGACGTAGGGCCGCAAGCGTTCCAGGATGCCGTCGTCGATGCCTTTGAGGTTGCGCAGATCGCCGAGCACCCGCAGCATCGGCCGTCTGGGGGCCCGAGGTTCGCGCGAAGCGTTCGGCGAGGTGATTCTTGCGCTGGAGAAAGCACCCGTTACGTCAGGCTGATCATCAACGGGGTCGGGCAGAAGAACATAGCTTTCGGCCACGCGCTGGACGATACGGTGTGCCAGCGCGGCGTTCAGACCAAGCATCTGGCACAGGCGCTCGAAACTAGCGACCTCCTCCATGGACACCCGACCGTCGCGTACCAGATTGCGCAGGTTGAACTTGCCCTGCTCGTCTTCGATCCAGAACTCGAAGGTGTCGCCGCGCGCGTTCGCGGCGTTCACCCGAACGGGCTGAGCCCATGGTTGATCCAACTTGGTCAGTGGATCTTCGAAGCGAACCTGCCAGAGCCTCTGCCGGCTCAGCTCGAGAGCACCGCGAAGCAGCCAACCTCCCTGTACCCGGGATTGCTCGGCCTGCACCGTGCGGGTGAACACCGCCTGGCGGGAGACGATCTGCGCAGCGATGACGGCAACCACTGTGACGATCAGCAAGGCGCTGATTACCGCCATTCCAGACTGCCTCGGCGGATGACCCACTATCTTTTCCATGATCGGGCTAGAGCTGCCAGGAGCCGATATCCGAATTGACACCTTCACCATTCGGCTGGCCATCGGCTCCCAGCGTGAAGACGTCGATCTCGCCGTTGGCGCCCGGGTTCAGGTACTGGTAGGGCTTGCCCCATGGGTCTTTGGGCAGCCGTTCGAGATAAGGGCGCCAGTTGGCTGCGGAAATTCCCGCGGGCCGCTCGACAAGCGCCGCTAGCCCCTGGCTCATGCTCGGGTAATACCCCTGGTCGAGACGGTAAAGATTCAATGCCTGCATCAACCCGCCAATATCCTGCCTGGCGGCGGTAGCCCGTGCCTGGTCGGGACGATCCAGAACCTTGGGCACGACCATGGCGGCAAGAATGCCGAGGATAACCACCACCACCATGATTTCGATGAGCGTAAAACCCCGCTGCTCGCAACGGCCTCGCGGAAAAGAGCTGTACTGTGCGTCATCCATCTCGACACCTCTTGGCTTGATTCCGGGTCCGCGGCGGATTGTTTCAAGGGCAGATGTCATTGATGTGGAAAATCCTCGGGAGATCGCAAGCGAGGGCTCCCGCCTACAGGCACGGACGTGCGCCATGTCGGGCGCACCGATTTCCTCCCGAGTATTTGTCAGCAATCGGTCAGGTAGCGTGGATAGCCTGTCTCCCTGCCTCTATCCGGCCATTAAACGATGCACAGGAATCCTTGCCCGCGGCAGCTGGGCTTCACGCTGATCGAGGTACTGGTCGCGCTGGCCATCGTGGCTATCGCGATGTCAGCTGCTGTCCGCGCTGTCGGCCTGATGACCAGCAGCAATGCTCTGCTGCGCGACAAGTCCCTCGCGTTGCTCGCGGCGGAGAGCAGGATGGCCGAAATTCGACTGGCAGGTCCTGCGGCGAATGGGGCTAGAAGCGCGCCCTGCGATCAAGGGCGGCTGGAGCTGGTCTGCGAGGAGATCCTTGCGCCGACGGAAGCACCGACGCTGGTTCGCATCATCGTCAATGTGCGCGAACGCGCGGGCGAAGGCCCGCCACTGGCACGACTGGAAAGCCTGTTGAGCCGTCAGCCGGCAAAGGGCCGGCCATGAAGGATCAGGGTTTCACGAGGCTGGGCATCTGCAGGCCGGTAGGTAGGTCGGCCATGGCCACCCGCAGTTGTGTACCGGCCTGCTCTACGACCACGGCATCCGCCTCGATAACCTGTAGGCTCGCCCCTCGGGAAAGGATGTCGCCTACCAGGTATGCCTGTGCCGGAGCATCGTTGATCGAGAGAATGGCAACAGCGCCCTGGCTGGTGGCCAACAGCCCCGACACCTTGATTTCCAGGCGTGGAGGTGTTTGCGCGAACCATTGGGCAGCAGCGCCTTCGGTTGCAGCTTCCTTCGCTACCGGGGACGGCTCGGAGCCATGTTGTGGGGCGGGCGTGAAGAGCAGCACGCCCCAGGTAACAACGCCACCCAGCGCAGCCAGCAGCGCCAGCCACTGGACCGCTAGCGGCATATGCGAAACGTCCAGACGTGGCATCGATCAAGCACTCCTTGGTTCCCGCCCCCATCCTACGGATCAATTCGCACGTTTTTATTTCAGCGAATGCCTTCGTCGCGCCCAACAGTCAACGCCTTCGGGCAAAGCGGTAGCTTGGGATTCACCTTGGTGGAGCTGTTGGTGGTACTGGTCATCGTCGGCATCGCCAGTGCCGCCATCGGCCTTAGCTCGCGACCGGACCCCGCGCGGCTGTTGCGAGAGGATGCTGAGCGGCTGGCACTATTGCTGGAAGTGGCCCAGAGCGAGGCGCAGATCGACGGGCAGCAGATTCTCTGGCTAGCCGACGGCAACGGCTATCGCTTCATGCGCCGGGACAACCGACGCCCCATCGACAATCCACTGCTGCAACCCAGGGAATGGCGGGCGGCGCCGGTGGATATCCGCACCACACCCCGGGAAGGAGTGGTCATGAATGCGGAGTGGATAGGTGAACCGATGAGGATCCGACTGTCGGACGGCCACAGCACACTGGAAATCGAGCGTAGCCCAACCGGCCGGATACATCTGCGATGAACACCTATCCCGTGGGATATGCGATGCGAAAGGCGGCTGGCTTCACACTCATCGAAGTGATGGTGGCGATCATGCTGATGGCCATCGTCAGTATGATCGCTTGGCGCGGGCTGGATGGTATAGCTCGTGCCAGAGCGCACCTGGAAGACTCCACCGAACACACTGCGCAGCTGTTGCGGGTACTGAACCAGCTCAAGCGTGACTTTGACATGCGCGCGACCACGGAGCTCATGGAGTCGGTCGATGATCGGGAAAAACCGCTCGAGAAAGGCCTAGCGTTGCCGGTAGCGGTGAAAGTGCAACGGGACGGCCCAGGCTCGCCAAAGCTGGAGCTGATACGCAACGCGGCGGACCAGACCGGCACCTTGCAACGAGTGCGCTGGTGGGTCGATGGCGATACGCTCTATCGTGCCTCGGCCCAACCGCGGGAACGCTACCCCCTACCTGCGCCACGCGATGCCGTAGCGGTGCTGGAGAAACTGGTGAAATTCAGTATTCGTATCTGGCAACCGGGCAAAGGGTGGCGCACAGTCTCGTCGACGGAATTGAACGATCCCACCGGAGTGGAGCTTCGCCTGACACGTCGAGGAAGCCAGGGGGATGAGAATTATCGCTTGGTGGTGAGCCTGGAGGATTGATCGGGCATACACGAGTGAACTGCTCGTGATCGGCCTCTCGTAACACGAGCGCGAGGGTCGCTCGGGATTCGGCGACATCGGGCGCGCCCGATAGGCTGGTGCTGAGCGCAGCGAAGCCCAACAAACACCGGCACGAACCTGTTGGGCTTGGTCGCTTCGCTCCTCAACCCAATCTATGCAACCGACCCAACCTGTAGCTTGTTACCCTGGCAATCAACTGACCAGCACCACACCGCCTGGCAGTTCCGTAACCTGCGCGCCGTATGCATCTCGGATCAGGGCCGCTACGTCGGGTAATTGGTCGAGTCGGATCCGAGCCTGGACCCTGCGTTGCCCTAGATCACGGTTCATCAACAGAATCCTGCCCGTGCGGTAGCGATTGAGTTCGTCGATCACGTGGGCGAGCGTTTCCCCCTCGAATATCAGCAAGCGCTGGCGCCAGGCGGTGACCACGGTGGTATCCACCACACGAGGCGAGCTGTGCTCTCGCTCGCCGTAGCTCAGTTGCTGGTCGCTGTCGAGACGCATGCTCTGGCCACGATGATCGAGGCTCAGGTTCCCCCCCACGCATGTGACCAGCACTTCGGGACCGGTTGCCCGAACAACGAATCTTCCGCCGTCGGAGCGTATCCAACCAGTGCCGGCGCGCATCTTGAACGGAGCCTGGGTGCGCACCTCGATTTCGCCAGCAAGCAACTCGATGCCTTGGCCGCCGTCGTCGAACACCCGTCGGTTGATCCGGGTCTGAGTATTCAACTCGAGGAGGACGTCGTTCGCCAACATGACGCTGCGCTGCTCGCCTACAGTGGTGTGATAGTCAGCCATCAGCCGCTGACTTCGCCGAACAGAGAGGGTCTCAAGAATACGAATGCCGCCGACGCCGCCACCGCTCCGGTGATAAAGGCGCGCCGGCCGAAATGCCGCCGGGTGGCTACGCTCGTATCATGAAGCGGAACGACCGAGGCCGGCGTACGATTGTGTTCCAGTTGCTGTGCAGCGGGGCCCAGGGCCTGCCATAGCTGTCTTGCCTGTGTAAAAGCCTGCGCGTGGGCTTCGCTACGGGCGCACCAATGGCGAAAATCGGTCGCATCCGAAGTGGTTGCACGCCCCGATGTCAGCTTTACCAGCCATTGCTGGGCCTCACGCTGTAGTTGGGCGTCGGTTGCCGCCCCGTATTCGAATTCGCTCATGGATATTCGTGTGCACTTGATAGGCGCGCCCGGTCGACCGGCACGCACGAAATTATCGATAGTTCCAACCTAAGACGGTTTGACGGAGGCAGAACCGAACCGTTGCATCGATTTTCTTTCCAGCCGCTCGGCGCAATAACTGAGCGCGGCTCTCAATTCCTTCTCGACCATGCGGGTGGAAATCCGATGCCGTTTGGCGATTTCCAGATGGGGCACCTCGTCCAGTCGTGCGGCTACCAGGATCTGCCGGCGCCGAGCTGGCAGTTCGCATAAAGCACTGATCAAAAGCCTGATCTCGGTTTGCCCGACAATCACGCGGGCCGGATCATGCTTCTCATCGGTGCTCTGCAATAGCTCATCCACCTCATCTCCAGTGAGTAACCGTGCATCCGCATCTCGGCGATCGGCGGCGATGTTCAGCGCCATGCGGAACAGGTAGGCATTCGGATGCTTGATCTCCGTCTCACTGGCAAGACCATAGACACGCAGGTAGGTTTCCTGAAGCACGTCGCTAGCCAGGTCCTCCGAGCCCAGGCGTCGTTTCAGCCGGGCCTTGAACTCGTCGTAGGAGGCCAGGAATAGGCGAACCATGTCATTCTGCATCGCTGTCATCGAGTCCTTCGAGTCTCTGGCAGTGAACACCGCTACCCTCCCGTTCCGGCAGTACGAGAATGGTGATGGGTTGCGGCAGCGACGAGGGCGGCGCCTGCGGGAGTCTCAGTTCCCGCAGCAGTTCGATCAGGGCAGCGTCACGCCGTGCCGCCCCGCTCGAACTCAGCAGATGACTGTGCTCCACCCTTCCCTGCGGGCCTATCCACAACTGGAACGCTATTCGGTAATCCCCTGGCCAGATCGTTTTCCAATGGCACAAGGCGTCCTCCAGAGTCGCTTGGACGACGCCCGCATAACTGCCGCTTACCCGGCTCTTGTCCTCCACCGACTGCGGACTGTTCTCAGCGGATCTACTGACCTCGGCACGCCGCAGCGTGAATGCATTCTCCCGAGTGAATACCGCCATCAAACCCGTACCGGACAGCAACAGGCTTAGCCCGGCTCTAGCGAGAAGCGTCCCGATATGGCGGCAGAGCGCCGTCCCACGGTCAACTCCTGATCGACCAGCACGGCCACCCCTGTCACTTCACTGTACACATCCAAGGCCTGCGGTAAGGCAAGCGCCGGGATATCGAAATCGATGAGCGCTCCATGCCCCGGAAATTTCGCGGGTGAGGACGCATTCGCTAGACAGAATGGCCCCAGCAGTAGCAGCAACGTTGTAAACGTCAGGCAATTCTTTGCTGCACCCTGTGACATAGGCGAATTCCCGGCCTTACTGCCTCTCGATGCACGGCGGAGCAAATACAGACGCGTCATAGTGCTGAGCGCAAGTGACGTTTTCGTTACAAGAGCCCAATCCGGGCTATTTCACCTTAAAGTGGCACTGGCATCCTGTTCGAAACTCAGAGGCCAAATAGCCCGTACCGCTCTGGAGGTATCCATGCCTGTCTTTCCCATCCTGCCATCAACTCTCATGCTGCTGTTGTTGGTTGCAGCACAGGCCGGCGCCAGCGAGGCCGGCAAGGACGCCTGCATAGATGTAGCGGTAGACGGCTATAAAACCCTCTCCTACGAATGCCTCGGCCAGCAGATGACCAACCGGCAAGGTGATACCGCCGCCAGAAAGAATCAGCAAGAGATGGCGTTTTCCATCACCAACCGCGCATCCAACCAGCTCGGTCTGTTCAACCAGGCCGCTACCAGTCATCGCATGGGGGCGAACTTTGGCAGGTCGGCATTTCCCCAGCGTCCTGTCGAGAGAGTTTCGCGCTAGCCCTTGCGCCGAACGGCCAAGACCGTTCGACAGCTTGTAGCAGCCGGATGAAAGCTCAGACAGGTAGCTCGGAGGTTAACTTCACTTGCTGCATGGGGACATCCGACTTCAGGCTCTGGACACCTTTAATGCGAGCGAGATGCCTGGCTTGAAATTGCCGGTAGGCGTTGAGGTCAGCCGCAACCACTCGGAGTAGGAAGTCACAGTCACCAGCCATGAGGTGGCATTCAAGTACCTCCGGTAATTCCTGCACAGACTCGATGAAGCGGTTCCACCGTCTTCTTCGGCTAAATCTGCTTCTAACTCCAGAATCTCGATGACCGATCACGGTAACTGACCTTGTTGTGGATAGCATTCTTTGCGGCATTTATCGCGTTGTACCAGTGGTTGAGCTCCGGCTCAGCCAAGCGTTTCTTAAGATCGTCCCGAGCCAGGCGCAACAGCGCGCTGGTGGCCGAGCAAGAGGTCTTGTCCGCCCCTTTGCCCCTGACTTGACCTCGGTGATCCAGATATTGTTGGTTGAAGCCTCGTACAGGAGGAGATCGAACCCCTTTCGAATGCTCTTCTCTTCCATGTTAAAGAATGGCGAAACTACCTCGAAGTTAGGGAAGAGCTTCAGAATGATGACGTGGGACAGAAGCTCTCCCAGCATGCCGATCCGGGTTTCCCAGGGTTTCCTGGAATAGCGCTCGTTCTAGAAGTGCTTGATCGTCGCAGGATATTTGTAGGCCGCCCTGTCCTTGCTGGCCTGATCAGCGCCATGGCAGATACGTGTGAGGTTCTCCCTCAGCGCGAGCTTGAGCTCATCAGAAAAACTCTCAACACAACACAAGGCATACTGGTCGACCTGCTTGAAGGTGACGCCATCCATAACACTTCCTGCAAGAGCTGAAACCGCAGCGTCCTCGCGCGGTTACTACGAGAGTTCGATGGTCCTGTCCCGCGCCAGAGTAGGGACCATTTGGACTAAGGCTGGCATATACAGACGGAAGTCAAGAAACCTACGATAGCGGCATAGTGCCAGCCTGGCTAAAATTAGCGGCCCTGGGGGATAGGTAAACAAAAATGGAGTCATGCTTGACAGGGCTTTAGACGGCTGGAGTGTGGGCTTATATGTTTGCTGAATAGACAAAAGGGAGCGGGTCGGATCTATTTCTACTCTAATCGTCTGCTCTTGGCCGATTCTGTTGAAAAAGTCGGCCTCTGGGAGAGCTGCTTTTTAGCAGTTCAAAAACGCTCCAATTCTGGCGTTGCTGTGTAAAAACCAAGACAGCTCCGTCTTCTGCCTTCTGAGCAAGCCAGATTTCAACGTCGCCCCCTTTCGTGAGCAAAATCGCGGAGGGACTTTTTCAACAGAATCGGTCGAAAGCAGCCGTCATCTGGCTAAAAAAGCACACCCTGAATCACTGGTCCAACCGGTACAAGAAAGCATTTCCACGAAGCTCCTGGAGGCTACCAGTACGAAGAGACATTGATAAGGCACCACTTTGACGTACAATACTTTACATCTACCTGGAGTGGAGACTTTCGCCATGAACACAGCCTCAGACACCAAGCAGGAGCGGATCAACCTCCGATTGCAGGACAGTGCTAAGAAAACCCTGGAACGCGCCGCGAGCTTCGAGGGCAAGACCGTCAGCCAGTTCATCCTGAACAGCGCACTGGCACATGCCGAAAAGACCATTCACGAGCATGAGGTCATGAGCCTGAAGGCGAGCGATGCAGAAGCGTTCTTCGATGCGCTGAGCAAGCCGGTCATTTTCAACAAGAAGTTGGCCGCCGTCCTTGAGAGTCACGAACAGCGTATCACCAGCCGATGAGCGAGCGAGTCGATCTGCTCATCACGCCATTGGCCACCAACCATCACCGAGCCGGCTTCCAGTGCGGCGTAAACGCACTGGACGACTACCTACACAAGCAAGCCGGCCAAGACGTGAAGCGCCGCGTTAGCCGGGTATTCGTCGCCACCACGCTGGAGCAGCCAGACGTCATCACGGGTTACTACACCCTTTCCAGCCTGTCGATCGAGTTCGACCAGCTTCCCGAAAAGCTTGCTCGCAGACTGCCCCGCCACCCACTCCCCGCCCGCCTTGCTCGGCCGCCTCGCCATCAGCCAGGATGCTCAGGGTCGTGGCATAGGCGGACTGCTGCTAGCCGATGCTATCAAGCGTACGCTGGCCGTCAGCAACCAGATCGCAATCTACGCCCTGGTCGTCGACGTCATCGACGACCAGGTTCGGGGATTCTACGAGCAATACGGGTTCTTGCCGCTTGGCTCGAATAGCCGCCGCTTATTCCTGCCACTGCAATCCTTTTAATCACTCGCCAGGCAGGAACGCCCCTGCCGGCTCAGCTCACACAAAGTCCCACCGCTCCCTTCTCACGGGTAGTGACCAGCGCAAAAATCCCCGGTGGGGCAAAAAGTGGGGCAAAAATCGGACGCCCTCAAAAACCATCAGGCATAAAAAAATCCAGTCACCGCTAAGTGACTGGATTTCTTGAGGTTTTTTGGTCGGGACGGAGTGATTCGAACACTCGACCCCTTGCACCCCATGCAAGTGCGCTACCAGGCTGCGCTACGCCCCGACAGTGTTATCAGCACCGCTGAAAACGGATCGAACTATACCTTAAGCAACTGAAAATGTGAAAGTTTTTTAGAGGCCCAAGTGATTTATTTCCGGAGTACCAGCAATACTTCTTCCAATTCGGAAATCATCTGCCGAATCAGTTGCTTGTACTGGGTGGTGTCGTCGCGCGCCTCTTCGCCGGAGAGGCGCTGCCTTGCACCGCCGATCGTGAAGCCTTGGTCGTACAGGAGGGCACGGATCTGACGAATCATCAGCACGTCTTGCCGCTGATAATAACGCCGGTTTCCGCGCCGCTTCACCGGATTGAGCTGGGGAAATTCCTGCTCCCAGTAGCGCAGCACGTGGGGCTTCACCGCGCAGAGTTCGCTGACTTCACCGATGGTGAAATAGCGTTTGCCCGGAATCGACGGAAGCTCGTCGTTATGACTTGGTTCCAGCATAAGCCTCGACCCTGGCTTTGAGTTTCTGCCCCGGACGGAAGGTCACGACGCGTCGCGCCGTGATCGGAATCTCCTCGCCGGTCTTGGGGTTACGCCCCGGACGCTGGCGCTTGTCGCGCAGGTCGAAGTTGCCGAATCCGGACAGCTTGACCTGCTCGTTATGCTCCAGCGCCTGGCGGATCTCCTCGAAAAACAGCTCCACCAGCTCCTTGGCTTCGCGCTTATTCAAGCCTAGCTCTTCATATAGACGTTCCGCCATTTCAGCTTTCGTCAGAGCCCCCATACGCTATTTCCTTAACGTGGCGTTGAACCTTTCTTCCAGGGAGGTGAGGATTTGCTGCATCGCGCCGTTCACCTCGTCGTCGTTTAGAGTGCGCGAAGGGTGCTGCCAGGTCAAGCCGACTGCCACACTTTTGCTAAGCGGATCAATACCTTTTCCCTGATAGACATCAAATAGCTTGAGGTCTGTCAGATTCTCGCCCGCTGCATCGCGAATGCACTGCAGGACGGCTTGCGCCGGCACTTCCCGCGCGACCAGTACCGCGAGATCACGGCGCACTTCGGGGAAGCGCGACAGCTCGCTGAATTTCGGCAGGCGGCCCTCGACAATCTCGCCGAGCGCCAGCTCGAACAGGTAGACCGGCTGGTCGATGCCCAGACTGGTCGCTAGTTCGGGGTGCAGGCTGCCGACGAAGCCAACCAGGCGACCTTCACGCTCGATATGTGCCGTCTGCCCCGGATGCAATGCCGGATGCTCGCCCGCGACGAACTGGTATGCCGCACCATTTCCGGCAAAGGCCAGCAACGCTTCGACATCCGCCTTGACGTCATAGAAGTCCGTCGCCTCGCGGGCATTCGCCCAGCCTTCGGGCAGGCGACTGCCGGTCACGACGCCGGCGAGCATGCTTTCCTGCTTCAGCTCGTCCAGTTGGCCGACGAAACGCAGCCCTGCCTCGAACAGACGCACGCGCGACTGCTGCCGGTTGAGGTTGTACTGCAGCGCCTTGACCAGCCCCGGCCAGAGCGAGGCCCGCATGGCGGCCATATCTGCGGAAATCGGGTTGGCCAGCTGCAGCGGCTTGACGCCTGGGGTGAACTGCTCGAACAGCTTGGGATCGATGAAGCTGTAGGTGATCGCTTCCTGGTAGCCACGGGCGACCAGCAGGCGCCGCAGCAACGGCAGCTCCGCGCGTGCTTCCGGCTTCGCTTCGGGGGCCAGGCGCGCCTGCGGGTAACGCACCGGCAGGCGGTCATAACCATATAGCGACCGAGTTCTTCGATCAGATCGACTTCCAGGCTGATATCGAAACGATGACTCGGCACGCCGACCTGCCAGCGCCCCGCGGACTCCTCGCTCACGCCGAGGCCCAGCGAAGTCAGCAGACGCACCACCTCGGCAGCGTCCATTTCCAGGCCCAGCATCTGCTCGATGCGCTCGGCACGCAGCGTCACCGGCGCGACCTTCGGCAGGTGCTCTTCGCTGACCGCCTCGACGATCGGCCCGGCTTCGCCACCGACGATCTCCAGCAGCAGAGCGGTGGCCCGCTCCATCGCCTGGCGCGCCAGCTGCGAGTCGACGCCGCGCTCGTAGCGATGCGATGCGTCCGTATGCAGGCCGTAGGAACGGGCCTTGCCGGCCAGCGCAATGGTGTCGAAGAACGCGCTCTCCAGGAAGATATCCCGGGTGGTAGCGCTCACACCGCTATGCTCGCCGCCCATGACTCCGGCGATGGCCAGCGCCCGCTGGTGATCCGCGATGAGCAGGGTATCGGCGCGCAGGCTGATCTCCTGGCCGTCCAGCAGAACCAGCTTTTCACCCTCTTCCGCCATCCGCACGCGGATGCCCGCGTTGATCTCGGCCAGATCGAAGGCATGCAGAGGCTGCCCCAGCTCGAGCATCACATAGTTGGTGATATCCACGACCGCATCGATGCTGCGGATATCCGAGCGGCGCAGGCGCTCCACCATCCACAACGGTGTCGGCTGTGACAGGTCGACATTGCGAATCACACGCCCGAGATAGCGTGGGCAGGCCTTCGGCGCCAGGACTTCGACCGGACGCACTTCATCGTGGCTCACAATAGCCGGGGTGATTTCGACCGGGCTGACCGCGGCTCCGTAGATCGCACCGACCTCACGCGCCAGCCCCGCCAGGGAGAGGCAATCACCGCGATTCGGCGTCAGGCCGATTTCGATGCTCGCATCATCGAGGCCGAGATAGTCGCGCAGATCGGCGCCAACCGGGGCATCGGCCGCCAGCTCCATGAGACCGCTATCATCGCTACCGACCTGCAGCTCGGTTTCCGAGCAAAGCATGCCGTTGGACTCGACGCCCCGCAGCTTGGCCTTCCTGATCTTGAAATCGCCGGGCAGTTGGGCGCCGAGCATGGCGAACGGAATCTTCAGGCCCGGGCGCACATTGGGCGCGCCGCAGACCACCTGGAAGGTCTCGCTACCGTTGCTGACCTGGCAGACACGCAGCTTGTCGGCGTCGGGATGCTGCTCGGTCGCCAGCACTTCGCCCACGACCACGCCACTGAACGCGCCGGCAACCGGCGTGACCGCATCGACCTCGAGGCCGACCATCGACAGACGAGCGACCAGCTCCTCACGGGAAACCTGCGGATTGACCCAGCTCCGCAGCCATTGTTCACTGAATTTCATGCTGTTCTCCTGGAAAGTACTGGGTCATGCCTTAGCGAAACTGCTCAAGAAAGCGCAGGTCGTTATCGAAAAAGATACGCAGATCCCCGACTCCATAGCGCAGCATGGCTAGGCGCTCGACGCCCATTCCGAAAGCGAATCCCTGATACTTTTCCGGATCGATCCCCGACATCCGCAGTACGTTCGGATGCACCATTCCACAACCCAGAACTTCCAGCCAATCGGACTTACTTTCACCATTCCTGGTGATCATGCGGCGAATATCAACTTCGGCAGAAGGCTCGGTGAAAGGAAAGAACGAAGGACGGAAACGAACCTCCAGATCTGCCTCGAAGAACTCCCGAAGAAACGCCTGAATAGTGCCCTTGAGGTCGGCAAAACTGACACCCTCATCAATCAGCAAGCCTTCGACTTGATGAAACATCGGAGAATGCGTCTGGTCTGAATCGCAACGATATACGCGACCCGGGCAGATAATGCGTATCGGTGGCTGCTGCGACTCCATCGTCCGCACCTGAACCGATGATGTATGGGTACGCAGGACCATGTTGGCGTTGAAATAGAAGGTGTCGTGCATCGCCCGGGCCGGATGGTGGCCGGGGATGTTGAGCGCCTCGAAGTTGTGATAGTCGTCTTCAACCTCAGGCCCCTCGGCAACGCTGTAGCCGATATGGCCGAAAATCTGCTCCATCCGCTCCAGCGTTCGGGTGATCGGATGTAACCCGCCGCTCGCCTGCCCGCGCCCCGGCAGGGACACATCGATGCGCTCCGCAGCCAGCTTGGCGCTCAGCGCAGCCTGCTCGAGTTCCGCCTTGCGCGCATTCAATACGTCCTGGACCTGCGTCTTGGCGGCATTGATCAGCGCGCCGGCCTTCGGCCGCTCCTCGGGGGACAGTTTGCCCAAGGTCTGCATCACCTGGGTCAATTCGCCTTTCTTGCCGAGATACTGGACGCGGATCTGCTCCAGGGCACCGATGTCTTCACTTCGTTGCACGGCCTCGAGCGCTTGCGAGACCAGTGCATCCAGATTTTCCATGTACAACCTCCAGAGGTTCTTGCAGAACCGCACTGGTTACGCGCCACCCAAGCGGCCCGTCGCCACGCGCCCTTTTGCAAAAGCCCCTCTCAGATACGAAATAGGGGAAGAGCACAAGGCTCTTCCCCTATCGATGACGTTGCAACGAATCCGAGGATTCGTGATTGTCGGGGCTTAAGCCAGAGAAGCCTTGGCTTTCTCGACAATCGCAGCAAACGCCGCTTTCTCGTTCACTGCCAGATCGGCCAGAACCTTGCGATCGATCTCGATGGCCGCCTTCTTCAGGCCGGCGATCAGACGGCTGTAGGACAGACCGTTGACACGAGCACCAGCGTTGATACGGGCGATCCACAGAGCGCGGAACTGACGCTTGCGCTGACGGCGGTCGCGGTAGGCATATTGGCCAGCCTTGATTACCGCCTGCTTGGCAACGCGGAATACGCGCGAACGCGCACCGTAGTAGCCTTTGGCGAGTTTCAGAATTTTCTTGTGACGGCGACGGGCAACGACGCCACGCTTAACACGAGCCATGAGTTATTCCTCTGAGTCTTGACCGGATCAACGAACGCGCAGCATGCGCTCCACTTTTGCAACGTCGGACGGGTGCACTTGCGAGCAACCGCGCAGCTGACGCTTACGCTTGGTGGTCATCTTGGTCAGGATGTGGCTCTTGAAAGCGTGCTTGTGCTTGAAGCCGTTAGCAGTCTTCTTGAAGCGCTTCGCAGCACCACTTTTAGTCTTCATCTTTGGCATGTTCGTTCTCCACAGTGTGGGTGATTACAAATAACCGCAAGGCCTGCCAGTGCCCTGGAGGTTACTTTTTCTTCTTGGGAGCGATGACCATGATCAGCTGGCGTCCTTCCATCTTCGGATGCTGCTCGACGGAACCGTACTCGGCGAGGTCGTTTTCGACCCGCTTCAGCAGTTCCATACCCAGCTCCTGATGGGCCATCTCACGGCCGCGGAATCGCAAGGAAACCTTGGCCCTGTCCCCGTCACTCAGGAAACGCACCAGATTGCGTAGCTTGACCTGGTAGTCCCCTTCTTCCGTCCCTGGACGAAACTTTACTTCTTTGACCTGAATCTGCTTCTGGTTCTTCTTCGCCGCAGCGACCTGCTTCTTCTTTTCGAAGAGGTGCTTGCCATAATCCATGATCCGGCAAACGGGCGGCACCGCATCAGCGGAAATTTCCACCAGGTCCAGCTTGGCTTCTTCTGCTACCTGCAGCGCTTCATCAATCGAGACGATGCCAATCTGCTCGCCGTCAGCACCAATCAAACGGACCTCACGAGCCGAGATATTCTCGTTGATCGGGGCCTTGGGTGCAGCTCGTTTATCCTGTCTCATTTCACGCTTAATAGTCATTACTCCAATTCTTGGCGACCACGCCGGGAAACCGCCTGTGCCAACAGCTGCGCGAATTGCTCGAGGGGCATGGAGCCATATCGATGCCTTCACGGGTGCGCACAGCAACGGATCGTGTCTCAACCTCCCGATCCCCGATAACCAAGAGATAAGGAGTCTTGAGCAAAGTATGCTCGCGGATTTTAAAGCCGATCTTTTCGTTTCTCAAGTCGCACTTGGCACGGAACCCGCTTTGAGTGAGGGTTTTCTCGACTTCGGCGGCAAAAGCGGCCTGCTTGTCGGTGATATTCATGATCACCGCCTGGGTGGGTGCCAGCCATGCCGGGAAAGCCCCCTCGTAGTGCTCGATCAGAATGCCGATAAAGCGCTCGAACGAGCCGAGAATGGCGCGGTGCAACATCACCGGATGCTGCCGATCGTTGTTCTCGCTGACGTACTCGGCCCCGAGCCGCACCGGCAGGTTGAAATCCAGCTGCAGCGTGCCGCACTGCCAGACGCGCCCCAGGCAATCCCTCAGGGAAAATTCGATTTTCGGCCCGTAGAAGGCACCCTCGCCCGGCTGCAGATCATAAGGCAGGCCCGCGCTATCCAGCGCCGCCGCCAACGCAGCTTCGGCCCTATCCCAGAGCTCATCGGAACCCACGCGCTTTTCCGGGCGAGTGGACAATTTCAGCTCGATATCCGAGAAACCGAAATCGGCATAGACCGCCTGGGTCAGCTTGATGAACGCCGCGGATTCCGCCTGCATCTGCTCTTCGGTGCAGAAGATATGCGCGTCATCCTGAGTGAAGCCACGAACGCGCATGATGCCGTGCAACGCACCGGACGGCTCATTGCGATGGCAGGCGCCGAACTCGGCCAGGCGCAGGGGCAGTTCGCGGTAACTCTTCAGGCCCTGGTTGTACACCTGAACATGGCATGGGCAGTTCATCGGCTTGATCGCATAGTCGCGACTTTCCGATTCGGTGGTGAACATGTTCTCGGCGTAGTTCGCCCAGTGCCCGGATTTTTCCCAGAGCACCCGATCGACCACCTGCGGCGTTCTGATTTCCAGGTAGCCGTTTTCGCGCTGCACCTGGCGCATGTACTGCTCCAGCACCTGGTAGAGCGTCCAGCCGTTCGGATGCCAGAAAACCATACCCGGCGCTTCTTCCTGGGTATGGAACAGATCCAGGCGCTTGCCGATCTTGCGATGGTCGCGCTTCTCGGCTTCCTCGATGCGCTGGATGTAGGCGGCGAGCTGCTTCTTGTCGGCCCAGGCGGTACCGTAGACGCGCTGCAGCTGCTCGTTCTTGGCATCGCCGCGCCAGTAGGCACCCGACAGCTTGGTCAGCTTGAAGGACTTGAGAAAACGGGTGTTCGGCACATGCGGCCCGCGGCACATGTCGACGTATTCTTCGTGGTAGTACAGCCCCATCGCCTGCTCGTCGGGCATGTCCTCGATCAGACGCAGCTTGTAGTCCTCGCCACGCGACCTGAACACCTCGATCACCTCGGCGCGCGGCGTCATCTTCTTGATGATGTCGTAGTCGCGATCGATCAGTTCCCTCATGCGCTGCTCGATGGCCGCCACATCATCAGGCGTGAAGGGCCGCTCGTAGGCGATATCGTAATAGAAGCCTTCCTCGATGACCGGCCCGATGACCATGCGAGCGGTCGGATAGAGCTGCTTGACGGCATGCCCCACCAGATGCGCACAGGAGTGGCGAATGATCTCCAGCCCTTCTTCATCCTTCGGCGTAATGATCTGCAGCGAGGCATCGCCCGCGATCAGATCGCAGGCGTCGACCAGCTTTCCGTCGACCTTGCCGGCAACGGTCGCCTTGGCAAGACCCGCACCGATGGATTGAGCCACCTCGGCTACGGTAACCGGATGATCGAACGAACGCTGACTGCCGTCGGGAAGAGTAATGGTGGGCATGGCGCCTCCTCTCCTAGTGGTGACCCGTACCAGAGGCCACATGGGTTGGGATGAGCCAGTAAAGCGGTTCGGCGAGCATGCCTGCCGCACAGTGGCAGGCGCCTGACGAGCTCGACCCCGCCGAACCGGAGTCACTGGAAAAAACAAAGACCGGCGATGCTTTCAGAAAGCGGAGCTCCTGACAAGCGAGGCAAAAAAAAGGGCCGCTTACGCGACCCTTCTTCTTCGAATTGGTAGGCACAATTGGATTCGAACCAACGACCCCCACCATGTCAAGCAGGCCGCAAAAGCGACGGGCACTATACACGGTGCAGCCCCTAGGAACCATCCATTCACACAGGAGGTTTCTATATGGCAACGATACGTCAGCTTTCCTCAGGGAACTGGAATGCACAGGTGAGGGTGAAGGGAAAGCCTGCTCAGTCAAAGACCTTCCCCACCGAGGCAGCAGCACAGCAATGGGCTAGGCAGCAAGAAGCCCTCACCAAGGAACACAAGTCGCACACCATCTATTCCCTTGGCATGTCCTATTGCCAAGCCCGCCTCCTGGGGAGAGGAAGCCACAAGCATGCTCTACAAATAGTGGAGCATCTAGCCAAGGCATTCCCTCAGCCCATCCAAGACATCACCCCTCAGCAGATCAATGCATACAAGCTTGAACGCCTCAAGACTGTTAAGCCTGCTACATGCAGAACACAGCTAGCCTTCATGTCCCGTCTCTACCGATGGGCTAAGCGTGAGCTGCTGATAGACGTAGCCAATCCATTAGCAGACATAGCCCTCCCCCAAGCATCTAAGTCCAGTGACAAGGTGGTGAGCAAGGGAGAGTTGTTCCTTGTGCTTGAGCATCTAAGCCCAGCTATGAAGCTGATAACAGAGCTTGCTTATGAAACCGCCATGCGTAGATCAGAGATAGTAAAGCTAACCATTGAGCATGTGCATCTAGAAGAACGGATAGCTGATGTTGTTGATGGTAAAAATGGAACAAGGTCTGTTCCTCTTACACTGAGAGCTGTAGAGCTTCTACAAGACGCTATACGCCTTGCTAAATCTAAACGCATACCAACGGGGAGGCTATTCAGCATCACCCCTCACAGCGTCTCTACAGCCGTCAGAAGGGCTAGGCAGAAAGCTAAGCTAGACAGCTCTGTAAGACTGCATCAGCTACGACACACACGGATAACTAACGTAGCCAAGAAGGGATTTAACAATGCACAGATAATGATTGTGTCTGGACATAGAGACACAAGGTCAGTGGCTAGATATTCCCATCTGAATGCTAGAGATGTTCTGCATCTAATAGACTAGCATCTACTAGCATAGCTAGAAGCTCCTGTAAGGCTCCGTAAGGGGCCTTTCTTTTATGAGTAATACCAACGTCAGGATGCACTAGCTATCGTAGCTTGCAGGGCCTTACAGGAGCTAAACGAAGCTATAAGTAATTACACACACACCTGCACCATTTGTTCCTAAATTTAAGTATAGGTAGATAGGACAGTGACATTAGTCAAATTATATTTACTAAGTGATGCCCTCTTTTCCCTAAAAATTCAGTATATATAGGTAAGGGTAGAGACATAAGCGTAACTATTTTTAGCTTCTGACCGGGACATTTCCCTAGGATTTAGGTATATACAGATAAGGGGAGAGACTTTGGTCAAAGTATTTTACTGAATGACTTAGGGTTTTTACTAAAATCTAAGTATATATAAATACTAGATGTTCACATACACACCCACCTAGCATCACCAATCTCTAGCAACCAATCAGAATGCATCTAGCAATAGCGGCAGCACTCACCCCTGTGCTGTCTGTTACCTGATGGGGGATTAAGGGGGAATCTAACTAAAGGAAACAACATGATTACTCTAGAAGAAATCGTAGCAGTTCAACATAAGAACCTAGCAACACTGACATCTAAGCTCATCTACCTAATGATTAGGAATGGAGCAGATGCAGAGGGTTGGTCTTCTATCAGCCTTAACTCCTTCTCAGAAGCTACTGGCATGGCTCGACGTTCTATCGTAAGAACTCTTGCACGTCTCCAGTCTGTCGGACTGATTGAGAAGAACCCAGTTAAATCTAAACCCAATGACGTTAACCAATACCGTCTAACAATTCTGTAAGGAACCATAATGACTAAGCAAATAAATCCCACTGATATCTTCGAGCTTGCTCGATCTACAGGACGTAGCCCCTCTGAGATTCTTGACATTGCTCAGAGAGAAGGCTGGGAGATTGTAGAGGATGCTGCTCCTATGCCTACACAGAAAGCAGAGCGTAAGTCTGTTATGCATGATCCGAAGGGAGCTATTGAGCTGATGCGCCAGCTTAAAGAAGACAACATAAAGAAACTGTACAAGAACGATCCTTATATACGAGAAGGCATTGATGCTCAGCTAGCAGTACAAGCAGCTAGGCACACCAAGACTAAGCCTTCTAACATTCAGTATAACGAGCAAGGAAACATTGAGAGCATCAAGTCTTCTGTTGTGTCTGGCATCCATGCTACCGAAGCTAACCAGATGGAACTGATGCAGGCCATCAAGGACAACATCTATAAGAAGTATGGTGTAGGGAGTCGAGCATGAGCTGCTATCTATCTGAGACTGAGAAGGAATATCTACAGGAGAAACGTACACAAGCAGAACTATTTGATAAGCAAATAGCTATTAAGAATTCTGCATTGGTAGGTGAGCCTAAGAATTATAAAGGTGTAGAGTATTCAATGAATCAAAGGGGCTTTATGAATGCACCAGCATCGACAGGTCATCACCTCTCTATGGTGTGTTCACCTCTACTAGCATTCTACATTCCCTCATTGACAAACTGGAATCTAATGCTGGCAAGGCTAGCAATGTGAAGACCTAGAATGCTTAAGCATCTACTACTTCCAGCTACGCTAGCTCTATTAGTTTCAATAGCCTACCTGCTCACCTCCCTCCTGAAACACCTAGTGTAATTCTACCTATCAGCATCCATCTTTCTAGCTCCAGCTAGGAGGCCGATAACTTATGCATAAAGGAAAGTATTGATAAGAATAGTTGACGCCATATGTGGGGCGGGAAAGACAACTTGGGTCTTTGACCACATAAAGAAGAATAGCGATAAGCGTTGGTTGTTCGTGTCTCCTTACCTATCGGAGGTGGGAGACGGAAGGACCAAAGGAAGGATACAGATGGAGCTACCTGACCTTGCCTTCAAGGCCCCAGGCACCAGCTCACAGACCAAATCATCCCACCTCAAAACCCTCCTCTCAGCGGGTCACAACATCGCATGCACCCATGCATTGTTTGAAGACATTGATCGAGAGACCATTCAACTCATCTATGAGAATGACTACCATCTAATCATTGATGAGACGCTAGACATGATTGAAGTCTGGAAGGAATACCATCCTCAGGACATCACTGCCCTAGAAGCAGCAGGCATGATTAGCATAGCGGATAATGGAGAGGTGGAATGGGACCACATTAAATATCCTAACTACAGGGGACGTGACGTCTCTGTAAAGAACAAGTGTGACGCTGGCAGCTTGTGGCTTTACGGAGGAAACATCTTCATTGCTCGAACACCACCCAATGTAATCAATGCAGCCAAGACCACTACCATTCTTACCTACCAGTTTGAAGGGAGCCTAATGGCAGCATGGTTAAAGGTAAATAAGCTGAACTACACCTACCACTACCCCGATGGGTTACGCTCAGAACAAGAGATTAAAGCTATCATTAGGGATAAGCTACACCTACTGCCAATCCCTAAGAAAATCCTAGAGCTTCAAACTGGTGACAGAGGATTGTATACACCACATACTTTCTCTTATACATGGTTTGAGAATGCTAAAGACGATGAGCTTAAAGCACTAGGTCATAGCCTAGAAAATACTAAGCGAACCAAAATGCCTAAGGGTGATTTCTTTTGGACTGCTGCTATTGGGTCTGATCCTTACAAGCAGCTTAAGGTGATGGCTAATCGTAGATGGCAAACTGACCTTGAAGGTTTAGATAGTAATAAGCATCGAACCTTCATAGCTTGGAATACTAGAGCTACCAATGAATATGCAGACAGAACGAATTGTTTCTATGCATACAACGTCTACCCTAATATCTTTATTCTCAATCACTACAAGAATCTAGGTATTGAGATAGACACTGATAGGTATGCGCTAGGTCATCTGATTCAATTCATCTTCCGAGGATCAATCAGAAAGCATGAGGATATGCATCTTCTGATCACTAGTCTAAGGATGAAATCACTTCTAGAGAACTGGCTAAAAAACTAGCAGAATAATTTACGCACCAACTTTTGCTGTTTTTTGGTGCGCGAATTAGATTTAGCCCAGTAAACATGCGGGTTGTAGAGCATCTCCCTTAAAGGAATGTATATATACTGCTAGCAATACTTAAAAGCAAAAGCATGCCTACGGCGTTTAAGAGCATGCATTTAAAAGAAGATCAAAAGCGACAGCACCTAGACATACTTCGACATTAATGCTTCTTGCTTCTTATCTTTCATGCATGCTTCTGCCGCCGGCAGGCATTGCTTCTGCTCTACCACAATACAAGGATAATTTATGAATATTCCAGAAAATGGAAAACAGAAATATATAGAAGCTACATCATTCGTGGCTCTAGCTAAAGAATGGAATGTCTCTTTAGTAACGCTAGAAGCGTATGCTAACGAACAAGGATGGGATAGAGAGCATAAGCTTTATTGGCAAGACAAGGCTATTGAGATGCTTAAGAATGCAGCTAGTGAAGATAACATCACAGCAGTGAGGGAGCTTCTTAAAGCTATGGGCATTAGTAGGCCAGTAGGTAGACCTAGTAAAACAGAAGTGACGAAGCAGATAGCTATCGAAGCTAAGATAGAACAAGAATTCTCTGCTGATATTGCCAGGCTTGCTTCTTATGCCAAGTAAGCATAATTATTTATTTAGGCAATAGAGATGCATTACACCTAAGCAATGCTCACCACATTCGCCTAGATAAATTCCGGAAGGATTCCGGTTGCCCTTTAAGGGTGAACCACTGTTACCAATGGTTCCGTTCTTCAATGGGAGCCTAGACATAAGCTCAACATTGCCCGCTATTCGGTAGTGGTTCCCGTCCTGATAATTAGCCCATCAGGATAAAGGCGCCATCTATCAGTCAATGGCTAACTGGTGAGTTCTACCAACCATCCTCACGTGGTGGCTATAGCTTTCATGCATTCACTACACACATTGAAGGTTCGCTTCTGCATCTACTTACCACAACCCGCCTGCTTTCCAGACGTACAGATGTTAGCTTAGAAGCTAACAGGACCGTTTCCCTATCACTAAGAGATGATACTCATCATGTGGTTTTTCATCAACCCGTAAACGTGCCGCCTCGCATCAAGAATCAACTCTTGTGATCCGAACCTCTCTTCCAGACTACGAAGCCCCGGAATAAGGAATGGGACTGACAGATCAGCGACCTCTCCAACGCTCATTCCACTGGCCTTATACGAAGCTAGCTGAATCATATGTAGCCGGCATCCTCCCTCCTCCATTGCCCCATGGTAAAGGCTACGATGCATCCCAATGTAATCCGCAACCTCGTTACCGAATGCCTTCCCCCTACGGGCAAGTAGCATAGATCTGATGAGGTTAAACATTGACATTCCTTTGCTTGATGGCATTTGAGTATCACAGACATCTAGCCATTTCTGCTAGAAATTCTCAACCTTCAATGTACATAGAGCAACACCCCCCTACACCCCCTCCCTCCCCCTCTCGACATTTCCCCCACAATTCCAGACATCATCAAGGGTAAGCCCCTGTAGTCACGCATAAGGCTGGCAGCGTCTCGCCTATGGCATCGGGTAGGCATCAGGTCTAACGCCTCGTATACGAGCTTGTAGGGCCTCCCCATCGAAGGCACATAGCTCCCTTGGTTAGAGCAGCTGAGCGAAGCGATGAGGGGAATAGCGAGCCTGTGAGCTATGACCCTACCTTCACTAGGTGGGGATATTCCTATATATAACAAAGGCTTAGGTATTGACGTTCACACTAGATCGGTGTGAATGAGGGGATGTCCTTCACACGTTCACATTGCCCAGTGTGAAAAGGGGCTGTAAATTGTGAAGGTTTTCTAGGGACAAACAAAAAGGGGAACCCGCTAGGATTCCCCTCTATGTACCGCGCTAAGCGGCTTCGAATTGGTAGGCACAATTGGATTCGAACCAACGACCCCCACCATGTCAAGGTGGTGCTCTAACCAACTGAGCTATGTGCCTTCGATGGGGGCGCATTCTAAAGCCACGGCAGCAGGAGTCAAGCAGTTTTTTTTCGCTAACTCACTGATATTTGGAATTTTTGAAATATTCATGCCCACTACCCCGCAGCTCTGGCGAGTAGCAGGGATAGGCGCTAGCATGCCGTCAAATATTCAGAACAGAGAATCCAATATGCCGCACACGGATTATCCTTCTTCCTACTATGCCGCCAGCGCCATCCCCACCAGCAGCCGGCCGGAACTGCAGGAAGACAAACAGACCGACGTCTGCGTCATCGGTGCGGGCTACACCGGGCTGTCCACCGCCCTTTTCCTGCTCGAGAACGGCTTCAATGTCATCGTGCTGGAAGCCGCCAAGGTCGGCTTCGGTGCTTCAGGGCGCAACGGTGGCCAGATCGTCAACAGCTACAGTCGCGACCTGGATAGCGTCGAGCGAAACGTCAGCCCTGCGGCTGCACAACTGATCGGGGCGATGGCGTTCGAAGGCGGACGGATCATTCGCGAGCGCGTAGCGCGCTATGACATCCAGTGCGACCTGAAAGACGGTGGAGTGTTCGCTGCCTTCACCGATAAGCAGATGCACCATCTCGAAGCACAAAAAGCATTGTGGGAACGCTACGGCTACGAGCAACTGGAACTGCTCGATCGGCAAGGCATTGGCCAGGTCGTGGCGTGCGACCGCTACATTGGCGGGATGCTCGATAGACAGGGTGGGCATATCCATCCGCTCAACCTGGCGCTGGGCGAAGCCGCGGCAATCGAGTCCCTGGGCGGCGTGATCCATGAACAGACGCCCGCCATTCGCATCGAGCGGGGCGGCGCACCGGTGGTCCACACCCCCAAGGGAACCGT
Source organism: Pseudomonas sp. BAY1663 (assembly GCF_000582595.1). Taxonomy (NCBI): domain Bacteria; kingdom Pseudomonadati; phylum Pseudomonadota; class Gammaproteobacteria; order Pseudomonadales; family Pseudomonadaceae; genus Pseudomonas; species Pseudomonas sp. BAY1663. The sequence goes on along the minus strand of NZ_AZSV01000001.1, from coordinate 136,611 downwards.
GCGCGCCAATTTCGTCGTCGTGGCCGGCAACGCCTATCTCGGTGACCTGGTCCCCGAACTCGCGGCGAAATCCATGCCATGCGGTACCCAGGTGATCGCCACCGAGCCGCTCGGCGAAGAACTCGCCCACAGCCTGTTGCCACAAGATTATTGTGTCGAGGACTGCAACTACCTGCTCGACTACTACCGGCTCTCGGCCGACAAGCGCCTCATCTATGGTGGCGGGGTCGTCTATGGCGCACGCGATCCGGCGGATATCGAATCGATCATCCGCCCGAAAATGCTGAAGACCTTTCCCCAGCTCCGCCAGGTGAAAATCGACTATGCCTGGACGGGCAATTTCCTGCTGACCCTTTCCCGCCTGCCACAAGTGGGACGGCTGGGTGACAACATCTACTACTCACAGGGCTGTAGCGGCCATGGCGTGACCTATACCCACATCGCCGGCAAGGTGATCGCCGAAGCCCTGCGCGGGCAGGCCGAGCGCTTCGATGCCTTTGCCAGCCTGCCACACTACCCGTTCCCTGGCGGTCACAGCCTGAGGGTTCCACTGAGCGCACTCGGCGCCATGTACTACAGCCTGCGCGACAGGCTCGGCATCTGAACCACGCTCACTCCACCGGACACGCGGGAACCGGCAGGCACTGGCGCGCCTGTTCTCCGGCCGGCGGCAATGGTACGACGAGGCGTTCATCCTGCGGCGCCAGGCGCAAGGCACAGGCGCGAGCGTCCCGGGCGCCTGCGGCGCATCCCTGCTCCGCCATCAGTTGGGACAGGTTGAACCAGCCGACCGCAAAGGATGCGTCGCGCGCGATACTGGTACGCAACGACCGCTGCGCCCCGACCTTGTCACCCGCGGCATACTGACTGTTGGCCAGCGCAAACCAGGGCAGCCCGCTCGACCAACGTGCAGCCGCGGTCTCGTATGCCTGGCGGGCCGCCTGGATCTGGCCGACCTGCTCGAGATCGCTCGCACTACGTAACCAGGCCGTCTCCTCCGCTGTTTCGGGCAGTCGAGCGGGATCGAGCGTCAGCACGGCCCAACGCCCCCCCTTGGCCCAGGATCGCTCGAACTGGCGAAAACTTCCCACCCAACGCTTCGTAGTGCCGGAACGCAGGATGATGCTCTGCTCGTCGAGGTCATACCCTACCACCACGGCGAAATGCCACTGAGGCCAACGGTCGAACGCAAGATTCTGCAACACCAGCACCGGATTGCCGGCCGCAACCTCGGCAAGTACCGTCTCCAGGCGCGGATGCAAAGGATAGACAAGCAAGCCCTTGGACCGGGCCGCGGCGACCATTTCCACCTGCAGGCTGCCTTGACGCTGGGGAATGTAGACCTGCTCGACGAGCTGCTCAGGACTGACTGCAATCCCGCGCTGCGTCAACATGGTCGCCAGCGCGGCCGGGCCACACTGGTAGTCCTCCTGCGGGAAGAAAGGCACATCGACCAGCTCGGCCCGCGCAGGCAGTTGCGCATCATCGACGAACACCGTCGATATTCCCGCACAACCGCCGAGCAGGCCGGCGCCCAGCAGGATCAACAACCGCCAGCTCAACGGTTGATGCAGTTGACGAAGTTGAAGATGTTGGTTGCGCAGAGCATGTCAGTGATGATGAAGACCACCAGGAACAGCACGATCACGCCAACCACCCCGCCCCCCGCAGGCGCCTGGTCCAGCTGCTGGTTGAACTGTGCCAGCTCCGCGGGCGTCAGGCTGTTGATACGCTTCTCCACCTGTTCGCGTTCGACGCCCATCGACTCGAGCTTCTTCTGCACATCCTGATCGTCCAGCATGGTCAGCAATTGCTGCCGGTCCACCTGCTGTTGTTGTTCGGCGATCACCTCCGGCGTACCGATCATCGTCGCCTGTGCCATGGGTATCTGGGCTACCAGCAGCAAATGCAAGGCAGCCAGGACAGTCGCAACTCGCTTGAGTAAAGGTGAGGTGAACATAGCGCAAACTCCTTCGTCATTATCAGCCCAGGGATTGCAAAGGGCCATCAAACAATATGACGAGGGCGATACGGCTTCGGTTCCCGAAGCGCCGCATTCTTTTTTGCCAGGCATCGACATAGCGCAGCGTCGATCGTACAGTCGAGTCGACCGCACTTTTGGTATTAACCATGCGTCCAAGAAGCTGCGGCGACCACGCAAGGAAAACCATCATGCGTCCACTTCATCCATTGATCGGTCTGGCAATGGCAGCCTTTCTGGCAGGCTGCCAGAGCACTTCAACGGCCAAAAGCACCGGCTCCGACACGAACATCTGTAATGCAGATGCGGTACAGCATTTCATTGGAAAGACCGCTACCGCCGACCTGCTCGAAGAGGCACGAAGCCAGGCTGGCGCGAGAGTCGCACGAATCCTGCGGCCCGACGATGTCGTGACGCTCGAATACAACTCGCACAGGCTGAACCTCAATACCGATACGTCCTTGACGATTGAACGCATCAACTGCGGCTAACACATAAGACACGCATCGACTCCTCGCAGAGGCGATACCTGACGTGCCGCAGTTAATCGTGCATACGTCGCAGGCGCACCGATTGCCCGGCACAACTTGAAGTAAGGGATGGCATGACATACCGAAAGCTTGTAGCCAGCACGACCTTTTGGGTCGCACTGACAATACTCATTTTCATGGCGCTGAAGAGCTCGCCCAACAGCCAATTATTTCCCGGCGCCGACAAGTTCTATCACTGGCTCGGCTTCTCCATTCTCGTTTTCACCGCGCATATAGCTTTCCCGAAGGCTCCGTTGCGCTCTCTTTTCATCTGGACACTGATCGGCGCTGCCGCGATAGAAGTGCTTCAGTCAATGACCCCCGGCAGAACCGCATCGCTCGCGGACATGACCGTCAACATCATCGGCGTACTCGCCGGGTTGACGGCCATCCATCTCTATGGGGATGCGGTGGGAAAACCGGCGCAATGGCGAGAGGCGCCCCGCAAGAGGCGGCGCCGCCGCCATCGCCGTACAACCAATGGTGTCTCGGCCAGCGGCGGCGACGCTCAGTGACAGAGCGAAGCCTGCCCGAGAGCGAGCCACGCAAAGCGGCAGCTAGTGCGCGACCGCTTTACGCATCCGAAGGCGGGATCCCGCGGACATCCATTTCGGCGGGGCGAGCAGAAAGTACAGGTTGTAACGATTGATGAGCAGCTGTGCAGCCAGCGGAGCGGCAATACCGATCACAGTGCCGAGCACGAGGTGCAAAACGACCGAATCAATGCCCATGAACTTGCTCAGGATCACCCTCACCCCGCTGCCCGCCAGGATATGCATCAAATAGATGGTCATCGACGATGCCCCGATGAACAGGAACCAGTCGACCCGGAAACGCCCCAGCCACATCGACAACGCGACCATGAAGAAAATGGAAATGGTGGCCAGTGCCAGCACCGGCAAGCCACCGTCCGTGTAATTCAGGCCGAAGGTCACATGAAACAGATACTGGCCGACGATGAACAGCACCCCGAAGAACGCCATCAACTGCGTGCAGCGTGCCAGGAAGAATGCCTTGATCTCGTTGAACCAGACGCCCAGGGCGAAGAAAACCGTGTTCCCCAGAATGAAGCGCGTCATGTTGTTCACGGTGAGGTCCTGCTGGAAGACGAACAGGACGCCGAACAGTGCCACCAGCGGAAGGAAATAGCGGCGGTCGGCACGGGCATAGAGGAACGCACAAACCACGAAGACCAGGAACAGCGCATAGAGGAACCAGAACTGTGCACGCGGCAACCAAAGCAACGACAACACCTCGGTCAGCGTGACCTGCCCATTGGTGTAATTCGACAGCACGACTTCGATCAGCCCCTGCAACAAAGACCAGACAATAAAGGGATAAACGATCGTATCGACCTTGTTGATAATCAGCCCGCCTCGCCCCCTTTTCTGCAGCGAGTCGAAGAAGAACAACCCCGACAAAAAGAAGAACAGCGGCATGTGGAAGCTGTAGATGATGCTATCGACGAGCACGAACCGCGCCTCGTCCATGGGCAGCCCGGCATTGAAAACACCCCGCGCGGCATGCCCATAGACGACGAGAATGATCCCGATTGCCTTGGCGTAATCGACCCAAACGTTTCTCTCCTGCATTGCCATGTTCTCCTTGTATTAGCCAATAGACAGGCAGCAACCGGCCGGAAACCGGATGGAGGAGATAGACAACAGGTTTTGGGGTTGGTTTTACCCAACGAGTCAAGCCCGACGGGCTGTATTTTCAGCCGAACAGCTCACTGAACGGGATGAACCGCACCGGCTCGCCCTCATCGAACCGAGCATGCTCGGGCACCACCACCAGGCCTTGCGCCCATGCGGCACTGCGCAGCACCGACGAACTCTGGTTGGCATAAAGCTGTGCCTTGCCCTGCTCGAGCCGGGCCCGCAGATACTCGCGGCGCTTGCCGGGCTTCGGCCAGGCAAAGCCTGCGGCAACCGCAAAACCGAGCGGTTCGACCTCGACGATCCCCATGCGCCGCAGCAGGTAGGGCCGGCCCAGCAGGCCGAAGGTCACCAGGGTGGAAGTGGGATTGCCCGGCAGGCCTATCAGCGGAACACCACGATAGTATCCGCAGGTCAGCGGCTTGCCCGGCTTGATCGCCAGTTTCCAGAGCGTCAGCTGGCCTTCCTCGCGAAGCACCTGGCCAAGAAAGTCCGCCTCACCAACCGACACCCCTCCAGTCGAGAGAATCAGGTCGACATCACCCAGCGAGTCCAGGCAGTCGCGTATCTTCTGCCTATCGTCCGGCAGCACACCGGCATCGATTACCTCGCACCCCAACCGCTCGAGCCAATGGCGCAACAGCACACGGTTGCTGTTATAAATCTGCCCCGGTGCCAAGGCCTGCCCGGCCTCGACGAGCTCATCACCGCTGGAGAGCAGCGCCACCCTCGCCTTCCGCACCACCTTGAACTCCGTCACGCCAAGCGACGCGACCAGGCCCAGCTCGACCGGCCCCAGACGCATTCCCGCCTCGAGCACGGGATCGCCACGGCGCGCCTCACCGCCTTGTGGACGCACGTTCTGCCCAAACCGCACCGGCTCGAGAAAACTCACGCGGCCATCGTCCAGCACCCTTACGTTCTCCTGCATCTCCACGGTATCGGCTCCATCCGGCAGCGGAGCCCCCGTGAAGATGCGTGCGCAAGTCCCCGGCATCAGCTCGATCGGCTGCATGCCGGCGAAGACCTTCTGACTGACCGGCAAAGGCCCTCCGGACAAATCCGCGTGGCGGATTGCATATCCATCCATGGCGCTATTGGGCCATGGCGGCAAATCCAGCCCGGCGACCAGCGTTTCGGCCAGCACTCGCCCTAGCGCCGCGCTCGCGGCGACAGTTTCATGCTCACGAATAGACTCGGCATCCGCCTGCTTCAGCAGGAGAGCAAGCGCCTCTTCGACGGGCAACAGATCCATCCGGCCAGCGGTCATGCACGTGTCCCGCACGTACGCCCTGCCTTGAGATGGGCGACAAAGTTACAGGGTCGATGACGCGCATCGAGCTGCTCGGCAAGAATACCGTCCCAAGCGGTGCGGCACGCATTGGTGGAGCCGGGCAGGCAGCACACCAGTGTCGCGTTGGAAAGGCCGGCCAGGGCGCGAGACTGCACCGTGGAGGTCCCTATATCGGCAACGGATATCTGCCGGAACAGTTCCCCAAAACCATCGACCTGCTTGTCCAGCAGGCAAGAGACGGCCTCCGGCGTGCTATCGCGTCCAGTGAAACCGGTGCCGCCGGTCACCAGGACCACCTGTACCGCATCGTCGGCGATCCAGGTGGCTACCTGGGCGCGAATGCGATAGAGGTCATCCTTGAGCAGTACCCGGGCAGTCAGCCAATGCCCCGCGGCATCCAGACGATCGACCAGCAGTTGCCCCGAGGTATCGGTCTCAAGGGTGCGAGTGTCGCTGACGGTCAGCACGGCGATGTTCAGAGGAACGAAAACTTGATCGGCAAGATGGCTCATGGCATGCATCCGGTTGTTAGCGTACAGACCGGGTGTTATATCACAGGCTTTTACCGGAGCACCTTCCATGCTCGACTGCAGACTCCCCTCGTGCTCCATTCTGCTGCTGGCAGGCGGTCGTGGGCAGCGTATGGGTGGCCAGGACAAAGGCCTGATCGAATGGCATGGGCGCCTCCTGATCGCCTGGCTGCACGACCTCACTCGCCCAATGACGGACCAGCTGTTGCTATCGTGCAACCGCAACCAGGAGCGCTACGCAGTCTATGCCGATCGCCTGGTGAGCGATGAAGAAGCGGATTATCCGGGACCATTGGCAGGGATACGTGCCGGGCTCGCCGTTGCACGCAATCCGTGGCTGCTCGTACTGCCATGCGATACCCCCTTGCTCGACCGCCCCCTGCTGCAGGCCATGTACTCGGCAGCGACCTCCACCCCAGACAGGCCGCTGATGCTGCGCAGTGGCCAGCAATGGGAGCCACTGTTCAGCCTGATCCCTACTCATCTTTCAGAAGCAATCGAAACGCACTGGCAGGCGGGAGAACGAAGCGTACAGCGCCTGCTGCTGCAACTCGGTGCGCACGGCCTTGAGCTGGAGGAAAACGACCACCGCCTTGCCAACTTGAATACACCGGAGCTACTCGAGCGAACCGCACGACAGATGGGAACTTAGCCGCTGCCCGGTTCGTCCCATGGGTATCGTCACCAGGAATAAGGAATACGTCATGCGTACACGCATCATTCCGGCCCTATTGCTTGTCCTAGGCTTCGGTGTGCTCGCAGGCTGCGCCAACCCGAGCGTGATCACCCTCAACGACGGCCGCGAGATCCAGACACTGGATCGCCCCGAGTACGATGAGGACTCCGGCTTCTATGAATACGAGCTGATCGATGGCAAGCCTGGCAAGGTGAACAAGGATCAGGTCCGCACCGTGAAGGAACTCTGACACTCCGGTCGAGCCCTTGCGGCACACCCAACGTAAAGGTGCGCTATGTGCATTGCATGCACCGAGCCACGTTGGCGCGCCGATGAAAAGCCAGGCAGCTTTTGTGGGAGGCCCGACCTCGGGGCGCTGCTCTTGAGCTTCCCGGCAGGCCTTCGGTCTGCAATCGCCGCGAGGGGCACCTCCCACAGGAGCGATGCGTGCCAGTTATGCAATGGTGCCCGCAGGAGCCAGCTTGCTGCGAAACTTGGCGCCGCGGACTGATCGCCAGCAAGCTGGCTCCTACAACCCGCGAACGATCCCGATTGCAGGCGGCAGAACGTTTGCCCCCCTTCAGAAGCCCCTCGCCTCGTCCGTAAAAAAATCCTGGCTAACCCCTTGTGCAACAAAACTTTTTCTGTAGAATGCGCGCCATCTTCGGAGCGTAGCGCAGCTTGGTAGCGCGTCTCGTTCGGGACGAGAAGGTCGCTGGTTCGAATCCAGTCGCTCCGACCATATCCCGACTATCAGAGCGATTTAGTTTGCTTCTGATAACAAAAAACCGGCCCCTGAGCCGGTTTTTTCATGCCCAGCCTTTCCGGCTACCCTCTCGAACTATCGCAAGTCATACAAAAAATGGCTCTCAACCATTTTTCTGTCTCACCCACAGCGCTATTCCTGCAGAAATCCCACCACCTGCTCGACTTCGAAAGGCCAGTCCAACTCCGCCCCTGTATCGACTCGCCGCAATACCGGAATGCGAAGCCCGTAGTCATCGACCCATTCCGCCCGCTCGGAAATATCGAGAAGCTCGACCAACAACCCGTACTCGACCAAGGGCAACAGCACGTCTTCGGCCTGTTCGCAAAGGTGACAGCCCAAGGTCCCGAAAAGCTGGCATTCAGGCAACATTTGTTCTCTCTCGCATCGATCGCGTCGACATTCTAGCAGTTGAACGCAGCATCTTCGTCTCTTCAGAAGCAATCGACATCAATGAAACCCCCTCGAAATTGTGAATTCGTACCCACTCGATTGCAGCCTCCGATATCGCCATTCGACTCCGGACAATCAAAACGCTAGGATGCAGCGGTCAAGACAACGTAGATTGTCTGGCATTAGCGCCTTGTTTTCTCGCCGGCAAGACACTATGGGAGTGCCGACGAGAGATATCGAACAGGGAATTACCCTGCGAGAGCGTCTAGTACGTTGACTATCGACCCCTGACGACTAAAGTCTAAAGGTTGAAAAATCCATGTAATGTTTTATTGCATGGCGCCGCAAAGAGCGACTTCAGAGCATCATCCAACGAGGAGAAATAAGAAATGCTCAAGACCCCCATCGCCCGGGGCGTGGCCCTCGCCACTCTGGGAGCAACACTGGCTATCCCCACCCTGGCTCAAGCCGCCTTCATCGAAGACACCAAGGCTGGTCTGGAACTGCGCAACTTCTACTACAACAGTGATAATCGCCAAGAAGGCGCTAGCCAATCCAAGCAAGACGAATGGGCACAAGGCTTCATTCTGCGCGTGGAGTCGGGCTATACCGAAGGCCCTGTAGGCTTTGGTGTCGATGCGCTCGGCCTGCTGGGTGTGAAGCTCGACTCGAGCCCGGACCGCACCGGTACCGGCCTTCTGCCGGTCGGCGATTCCGGCGCTCCGGATGATTATTCCGAGCTGGGCCTGACCGCCAAGGCCAAAGTATCCAAGAGTGTTCTGAAAGTCGGCACGCTGCAATTGAAGAACCCTGCGATTGGCACTAGCGACAGCCGTCTGCTGCCGGCAGTAATGCGTGGTGCCCAGCTGGTTTCCAACGAGATCGACGGCCTGACCCTGGACCTGGGTTATATCGACCAGATCAACAACCGGAACTCGACGAACTATGAAGACATGGTCGTCAATACCACCGGAAAGGACATTACTATCGATGGGGCTAGCGTTGCTGACTCTGGCGTAGAGTCCGATGAACTTGTCTACCTGGGTGGCACCTACAAGGTCACCAAGGACCTGAGCGCCTCCTACTACTACAGCAACCTGGAAGACTTCTACAAGCAGCACGCACTGAACCTCATTCATGTGCTGCCGATTGCTGACGGCCAGTCGCTGAAGACCGACCTGCGCTACCAGCGCTCCAAGGACGACGGCACCAGCAACGTCGACAACAAGGCCTTTGGCGCCATGGTCACCTATTCGATCAGTGGCCACAGCTTCGGCCTGGGTTACCAGAAGATGTCCGGCGACACCGGTTTCGCCTACGTCGGCGGCAACATCGACCCCTACCTCGTCAACTACGTACAGATCGGCGACTTCGCGCGGACCGACGAGAAGTCCTGGCAAGCACGCTACGACTTCAACTTTGCCGCCGTCGGCATCCCCGGCCTGACCTTCATGACCCGCTATCTCAGCGGTGAAGACTTCGGTGCCAATGGCGATGGTAAGGAGTGGGAACGCAATACCGATATCGGCTACACCTTCCAGGAAGGTGCACTGAAGAACCTGAACCTCAAGTGGCGTAACGCTACTTTCCGCACCAATGGCACCGGCAACGACATCGATCAGAACCGTCTGATCGTCAGCTACACCATTCCGCTGATGTAATTAGCGGTTGCAGGTGCAGTAGAAGGAAACCCGCTTCGGCGGGTTTCCTTTTGCCTGCTATTTCCAACGAAGTTTCCATGCGCGCCATAGAACTTCATAGGCCCATTGGCAGCAAGCCACTCAGCGAAGGCCACCGAAGCGGGAACCTTGCATCGCCATCACGCTCGAAACTTGAGGCACAGGGACTTTCCGTTCCTGCAAGACTCATGAGGAGCTGCAGATGTCTACCGATTCCACTTTCGGCACCAGCGATAACACCCCGATTCCTGAAGGGACCGCGGGGAGCACCCCGCCGTTGATCGACAAATCCGCTCACCGTCGCAACCTGCAGGCTGCGCAGAATGCGCTGATCGAGGAATTCCACACCCTGATCGGCGACACCGAGCGCCTGCTCAAACATACCCAGGAAACCGCAGGCGGCCAGACCGAAGAGCTGCGCAGCAAGATCAATGCGAACATCGCCAAGGCCCGCGAGATGCTCAAGGAAAGCGAAGGCTCGATGCGCGACCAGTGCCAGACGGCAGTCCAGTGCACCGAGGAATACGTGCATACCCACCCCTGGCAATCGATCGGTATCGCTGCCGGCGTCGGCTTTCTGTTCGGCCTTATCTCTTCGCGCCGCTGATGGGAGAGCAGCCAATGGAAGCCAAGCCTGGCGAAGACTCCCCGAAACCCTCGCTGAAGAAGCTGGGCGGTGCATTCGTCGGTCTGCTGCAAGGGCATCTGGAACTGCTCGGTATCGAGGTTCAGGAAGAGAAAGCCCGGACCTTCCGGCTTTTTCTTCTAGCAGGGATCAGCTTGATCCTGGGCCTGCTGATTCTGGTCGGGTTGTCGGCTGCCATTGTCATCGCCTTTTGGGAAACCCATCGGATTACCGCGATTCTGCTGCTCTGCGCCGCCTATGCCATTGCCCTGATCATCTGCATAAGCCGCGCGCTGGCACTTGCCAAGCAATGTGCTGCCCCCTTCCAGGCCACCCTCGAAGAACTTGAGCGTAACCGGGAGCGATTACTGCCATGAGCCGATCCCTGAGCACTCCCAACGATCCGAAGTTGCGCAAGGATCTGGTACGACTTCGGATGGAAATGCACCGCCAGCAGTTGCTCTACCATTCACAGCCCCTGTCGCATCCTCTGCAGCAGGTCAAAGGCATGATGATGACCAGAATATCGTCGGCCGAACATTCGGCGGGCAAAGGCCCGCTGGTAATAGCTGCAACCGTGGTCCTCGCATTGTTCGGCCGCCGCCTTGGCAAGGTGGGCACACTCGCCCGCTTCGCGCTGACCCTCTATCCACTGTTCAAGGGGCAACAGAAACTCCGGCAGAAATTGCAGTAAGCAGCGGGTATTCGAAAGGGTGCGATATTGCAGCTCGGCACGATGATGCTTGTGGTAGCTTCACACCTGTCACGACAACACTGATGATTGGGTTGCTTGCGCGGGCTCATACGCTGCCGTAGGTTGGTTGAGCAACGCGAAGCCCAACAGGCGCGGGATTTCCCCCTTGGCATATCCAGCCGGGCTTCGTTCTCGGACGGTATATATTCTGTGCTGCAACTCTAAAGGCGATATGGAGATAGTCCTTGGACTGGCATACCCTGCTCACCCGCGAACGACTCGGCAAGTCCGTCCACAGTAGCGAGGAACTCGGCCGCAGTCCGTTCCACAAGGACCATGATCGCATCATCTTCTCCGGGGCTTTTCGTCGCCTGGGCCGCAAGACCCAGGTGCACCCGGTATCCAGCAACGATCATATTCACACGCGCCTGACGCACTCGTTGGAAGTGAGTTGCGTCGGCCGTTCGCTGGGCATGCGTGTCGGCGAGGTATTGCGCGACGAGCTGCCGGATTGGTGCAGCCCGGCCGACCTCGGCATGATCGTCCAGTCCGCCTGCCTGGCACATGACATCGGCAACCCGCCCTTCGGCCACTCCGGCGAGGATGCCATACGCTACTGGTTCCAGCAGGCGGCCGGACGCGGATGGCTCGATGACATGAGCGATGCGCAGCGTGCCGACTTCCTCAACTTCGAAGGCAACGCTCAGGCTTTCGCGTACTCACGCAGCTGGAATACCACCAGTTCGACGGTGGAACACGGCTGACCTATGCCACGCTGGGCACCTACCTCAAATATCCCTGGACGTCGCGTCACGCCGAAGCCCTTGGCTACAAGAAGCACAAGTTCGGCTGTTACCAGAACGAGCTGCCGCTGCTGGAACAGATCGCGCAGAAGCTGAACCTGCCCAAGACGGAAGAACAACGCTGGGGACGTCATCCGCTCGTCTACCTGATGGAGGCGGCCGACGATATCTGTTATGGCCTGATCGATCTCGAAGATGGCCTGGAAATGGAACTGCTCGATTACGCGGAAGTGGAGGCGCTGCTGCTCGGGCTGGTCGGCGACGATCTGCCGGAAACCTACCGCCAGCTGGGCCCCGGCGACTCGCGGCGGCGCAAGCTGGCGATCCTGCGCGGCAAGGCCATCGAACACCTGACCAATGCCGCCGCACGCGCCTTCGTCGAGCAGCAACATGGCTTGCTCGCCGGGCAGCTGCAGGGCGATCTGGTCGAGCACATGCACGGTCCCGCCAAGGCATGCGTGTTCAGGCCAAGGCCATGGCGCGGCAGAAGATCTTCCAGGACAAGCGCAAGACGCTGCATGAAATAGGCGCCTACACGACACTGGAAATATTGCTCAACGCCTTTTGCGGCGCGGCCTTGGAGCAACATCGAGGTGGCACGCTCTCCTTCAAGAACCAGCGCATCCTCGATCTGCTCGGACGCGGCGCCCCAGCGCCGGAGCTGCCGCTCTACCATGCATTCCTGCGCATGATCGACTTCATCGCCGGCATGACCGACAGCTACGCCACGGAGATGGCCGGTGAGATGACCGGCCGTTCCAGCCCGGTATAAGCGAATGAAGCGTTTGCTGCGACAGAGCTTTCATTGGCATCCCGTGCGTCCCGCCTGGGGCGCGGCACTGGTCGCCGGCTTCGGCTGCGCCCTGCCGTTGCTGCTGGGTTTGTTCAGCGGTCATCCAGGATTTCTCTGGGCCACCGTGGGAGCCTTTCAGGCGGCCAAGGCCAACCCCCTGCATCGCTTCGGCATGCTGCGTATGTTGTTGCTCATCGCACTGGGCGCCTGCAGCGCAGGCCTGGGTTTCTGGTCGGCCACCCATCCATTGATCAGCCTTGGCCTGTTCGCCTTTTTCGGCCTGCTGTTGGCCTGGTTGCAGCGCTACGGAAGCGAGGCCGGGAAGCTGGGCATCGGCTTGGCGATCTGCCTATGCCTCGGCCAGGGGCAGTACGGCATCGCCGACTTCAACAACCCCTACGCGATCGCCGTACTGTTCGCCCTCGGTGGGCTATGGGTGACCTTGCTGGCCTTCGGCCTGCGCGGCATGCATGGACTGCGCATGTGGCCGTACATGCCGCGGCTGATGAGCATTCTGCGAGTGCTTCGCCGGCATGCCCGACGGACGCCGATACGCCAGTGGCGTGCGCACGCCCTGACCTACATGCTGGCCGCGGCCCTGGGCGGGGTAATCGTCAATCTGGCCGGACTGCCACGAGGATACTGGCTGACGCTGGCGGTGTTCACCACCCTGCAGATGGACCTGGAGCAGAGTCTGGTGCGAGCGCTACAGGCCGGCATCGGGATATTCGCCGCCGCTGCCATCCTGATCTACCTGGGGCACGGTCTGGCCGATCCACCGTTGATGGTGATGATCCTGCTGCCGCTGGTGGTGCTGGGCAGAGCCTTCCAGGCCAACCACTACGGATTGTTCGTCCTGCAGACGACACTGCTGTTCCTGCTGCTGGCGGAGACCCTGGCGCAAGACTGGAATCTACCGCAGACACGGCTGCTGAACGCAGCCATTGGCGTCGGCCTGGCGCTGCTGGTCGCGTCGTTGATGCATCTCGTGCGGCGGCTGCTGACCAGGCGTTCGCGCAAGAACGCCCGGGCGGCTCAGCAGCCGGAGGACCAGACTATTTCCCGGTCCTGATCGGGTTTTCCGGATACCACACATCCATCAGCGGGCTGAGGGTGTATTCGGCCAGTTCGTTACGGCCTTTCAGCCAGGCATCCACCTTTTCGCGTTGCTCTTCGCTGACCGAGCCTCGGCGGGCAAGGCACACGAAGCCGTAGTCCTCACCCCCGATGTAGCCCAGCTCGTTGGCTTCCATCGCTTCGCTGATGAACGCGTCGAGAAAATCGTCCACGACCTTGCCGTCAGCCCCTTCGCGATAGGTGAGATTGACCTCGAAGCCCAGCTCCTGGAATTCGTCGACACAGAGTTTCTTGCGCAGGCGACGCGAGCGGTTGGTAGCCATTGGATCGATCCTTTTCTACATGATGACGGCGCGCACTCTAACAGCAACCCACAGCCAAGGCGATGATCCACCGGTTCCGGACCAGCCATCGGAAGGTCGGGCCGATCCATATCGCCGTTTTGCAGGAACCCAGCCGGCCCGGCTACGCTTATCGGATAGAGGCACAGCGCCTCTACGGCCCGGGCATAATGGCCCGCAATCGTTCCCTTGGAGCAGTGGGAAACTCATGTCATACCGTAGCGCCAGCAATTTTCCGTGCCCGTTCAGAGGCGCACATAAATGAACAGAATCCTCCGTGGCATCGCCATCGCCGCCCTGTCCTTGCCGATGGCGCTTCCCCTGCATGCCGCAGGCGTCAACCAGGCCTTGCCGGCGCGGGTCGAAAAGGCCCTGAAAGCCAACAAGATCGACCGGGACGCACTCTCGGTGGTCATGCTGCCCCTCAACGGCAACGGCGCACCGACGTTCGTCAATGCCGACGTCTCGGTCAATCCGGCATCGACCATGAAGCTGGTCACCACCTATGCGGCGCTGGAGCTGCTGGGGCCCAATCATCAGTGGAAAACCGAGTTTCATACCGATGGTCCGCTGGTGGATGGCACGCTCAACGGCAACCTGTACTTCAAGGGTGGCGGCGATCCGAAGCTGAACATGGAAAAGCTCTGGCTGCTGCTGCGCGATCTGCGCGCCAACGGGGTGAGAAAGGTCACCGGCGACCTGGTGCTGGATCGTAGCCACTTCGTCCAACCCAACCTGCCGGTGTTCGACGACGATGGCGGCGATCGGAACAAGCCCTTCCTGGTCGGCCCGGATTCGCTGCTGGTCAACCTCAAGGCGCTGCGCTTCATCGTTCGCAACGACGGCGGCAGGGTGAACGTCGCGGTCGAGCCGCCGATCGCCAGCGTGCGGGTCGACAATCGCGTGCAGGCGCTGCCTGCCGCCAAATGCCCGGGCTGGCCGGATGTGCTCTACAACCCGGTGCCGGACGGCGATGGTGTCACCGTAGTGGTCACCGGCAAGCTCGCCGAAGGCTGCAGTGCCCAGACCTATCTGTCGCTGCTGGACCACGAGCGTTATGCCGCCGGCGCCGTCCGCGCCATCTGGGAAGAGCTGGGCGGCAGCATCCTCGGCCGCGACCGCGTCGCGCAGGTGCCCGGCAATGCCCGCCTACTGGCCAGGGCCTATTCGCCGGACCTGACCGAGATCATTCGCGACATCAACAAGTACAGCAACAACACCATGGCCAAGCAGCTGTTCCTGAGCCTGGGTGCGGAGTTTCGCAACGAAGCGGATGGCGACGATGCCAAGGCCGCGCAGCGGGTCATCCGCCAGTGGCTAGCCAAGAAGGGCCTGATCTCACCCCACCTGGTGATCGAGAACGGCTCCGGCCTGTCGCGTGCCGAGCGGGTCAGCGCGCGCGAGCTCGCCAGCCTGTTGCAGGCCGCCTGGCGCAGCCCCTACGCCGCCGAATTCATCTCGTCGATGCCGCTGGCCGCGGTGGATGGCACCATGCGCAAACGCCTGCGCAACACGCCGGTGGCCGGCAAGGCGCACGTCAAGACCGGCACGCTGAACACCGTGCGGGCGATCGCCGGCTACAGCCGTGACGGCGACGGCAATACCTGGGCGGTCGTGGCCATCCTCAACCATCCCCGCCCCTGGGGCGCCGCGTCGATCCTCGATCAGGTGCTGGTCAGCCTGTACAGCCAGCGTAACGAGAGTACCGCGCAGCGCTGATACGGGCCTGAGCAACAATGGCAGGCCTTGCGGCCTGCAATCGCCGCGAGGGCGCGCCTTCCACAGGATTCGGTGGGCACCCCGCTGCCTTTGTGGGAGGCCCGACCTCGCGGCGATGCTTTAGCGCGCCTGCAGCTTCCAGGCGCGATGAATCCGGTTGTTGCGGCGGAAGTCCTCGTCCAGCGTGGCGGCGGTGATCTCCTCCACGGCATAGCGCTCGCTCAGCCCCGCATCCAGCACGAACTTGCGGAAGTTGTTGGAGAAATACAGCGTCCCGCCCGGTGCCAGCCGTGCCATGGCCAGGTCAAGCAAGGCAACGTGGTCACGTTGCACATCGAACACGCCCTCCATGCGCTTGGAATTGGAGAACGTCGGCGGGTCGATGAAGATCAGGTCGTATTCGCCGCGATCGTCCGCCAGCCAGGCCATCACGTCGCCCTGCTCCAGCCGCTGGCGGTCCGAGAAGCCATTGAGCGACAGGTTGCGCCGCGCCCAGTCGAGGTAAGTCTTCGACAGGTCGACGCTGGTGGTGCTGCGCGCGCCGCCCTTGGCGGCGTGCACCGTGGCAGTGGCGGTATAGCAGAACAGGTTGAGAAAGCGCTTGCCGGCGGCCTCGCGCTGGATGCGCAGGCGCAGCGGGCGGTGGTCGAGGAACAGTCCGGTATCCAGGTAATCGGTGAGGTTGACTAGCAGCTTGACGCTGCCTTCGCTCACTTCGAGGAATTCGCCCTGGGTCGCCTGGCGCTCGTACTGGCGGGTGCCCGTCTGGCGCTCACGGCGCTTGACCACCACCCTCTCACGGGGAATGCCCAGCGCCTGAGGGATCGCCGCCAGCGCATCGAGCAGGCGCGCCTGGGCCTTCTCCGGGTCGATGGAGCGCGGCGGCGCATATTCCTGCACGTGCACCCAGTCGCGGTACAGATCGACGGCCAGCGCATATTCCGGCATGTCGGCATCGTAGAGCCGGTAGCACTCGATGCCTTCGCGGCGCGCCCATTTGCCGAGCTGGCGCAGGTTCTTCTGCAGACGATTGGCGAACATCTGCCCGCCCTCGCTGAGCCGCGCCTGCTCCAGCGGCGCCGGCTCCGCCCGCTCACCCGCAGGCGCACGCTGGCCGGTGACGAACTGGTCAAGCTCGACCTTGATCAGCAGCAGCTTGCAGGGCAAGGCGCCGTTCCAGAACGCGTACTGCTTGTGGCTGCGAATCCCCATGCGCTTGCCGAGGTCCGGTGCCGCGGTGAACACCGCCGCCTCCCAGCCCAGGCAGGCCTGGCGCAGGCGCTCGCCGAGGTTCTGATAGAGATAGAGCAGGCTCGCCTCGTCGCCCAGGCGTTCGCCATAGGGTGGGTTGCAGACGACCAGGCCCTTCTGGTTCTGGTCCGGGCGCGGTTCGAAGGTCGCCACATCGCCCTGGTAGATCCGGATCCAGTTCGCCAGCCCGGCCCGTTCGATATTGTTGCGCCCAGGCTGGATCAGCCGCGGATCGGCTTCGTAGCCACGTATCCACAGCGGTGGACGGGCCAGGCCGGCCTGCGCCCGCGCCTGGGCTTCGGCGTGCAACCGGTTCCATAGCGCCGGCACATGGCCCAGCCAGGCGCTGAAGCCCCAGCGCTCGCGCTTGAGGTTCGGTGCGATGTCCGCCGCCATCATCGCGCCTTCCACCAGGAAGGTGCCGACACCGCACATGGGGTCGGTCAGCGCGCCACCCGCGGCGGCGATGCGCGGCCAGCCGGCACGGATCAGGATGGCGGCGGCCAGGTTCTCCTTCAACGGCGCCGCGCCCTGCTGCAGGCGGTAGCCACGCTGATGCAGGCTGTGCCCGGAAAGGTCCAGCGACAGCACCGCCTGGCCCTTGTCCAGGCGCAGGTGCACGTGCAGATCGGGATTCAGCTTGTCGACGCTCGGCCGCTCGCCGGAGGCGGTGCGCAACCGATCGACAATGGCATCCTTGACCTTCAGCGCGCCGAAATGCGTGTTGTCGATGCCCGAGCCACGGCCACTGAACTCCACCGCCAGGCTGCCACCGGGTTGCAGATGCTCGGCCCAATCGACTGCATGCACGCCCTGATACAGGGTATCGGCGTCGGTCGTGGGGAAACGGCTGAGCACCAGCAGCACGCGGTTGGCCAGACGCGACCACAGGCATAGCCGGTAGGCCACTTCGAGCCCGCCGACACCTCGGATAGCGGAGGTCTGCTCGCGGGCCTCCTCCAACCCCAGGCCTGTGGCTTCCTCGAGCAGCAGGTTTTCCAGCCCCTTTGGACAGGTGAGTATCAGTTCATGGCGATCGGTCATGGCAGTTCCAGAAATAACCGCTGTGCCCCTTTCGTCGGAACAGGCCCAGCAGGAAAAAACGAGGATGGCGCGGTAAAAATATCAGGCGACGAATGAGACGGCCCTGGGATGAGGTTCAGATACCGCAGTAAACGCGGCTTATGGGTAGAACCATAGTTTCGTTACCTACTTATGACAAAACGATCATTCCAGCCTCTCGGGCATTGGGTTAGAACTCACCTCAGGCCGGCACCGCAATGGTGCCTGGCGAAACCCGCCACGCCGGCAGCGGGTTTCACTGGCAGCCTAGCTGCCCGGTCTCGCCATGAGGCCACCAGGAACACCAGTCAACCACTGAGGGCAATACCCAATGAGAAGACTCAAGCGTGATCCGATGGAACGAGCATTTCTGCGCGGTTATCAACATGGCATACATGGCAAATCTCGCGACCTCTGTCCTTTTTCACATCCCACCGTTCGCCAAGCCTGGATCAATGGCTGGCGGGAGGGTCGCGGCGACAACTGGGATGGACTGACCGGTACCGCCGGTCTGCATCGACTCAACGAACTTCACGCGGTCGGCTGATTCACCGATCTATCTGACTTCAAACGGCACGCCCCATCCGGGCGGCGGGCTAGCAGCCCTGGGGCTCCGACAGGAGCCCCATTCCGACAATCGGACCCCTTTCACCCCGCCTGCGAGCGCAACGCCGCAATGGCATCCACCGCCTCGCGAATCAGTGCCGGCCCCTTGTAGATGAACCCCGAATACAATTGAACCAGGCTCGCGCCCGCCTCGATCTTCTCGGCTGCGTGGCGGCCTTCGGTGATGCCGCCTACGGCGATGATCGGCAGCCGTCCACCCAGGGTCTGGGCCAGCACTTTCACGGTATGCGTACTCTTGTCCCGCACTGGCGCACCGGACAGGCCACCCGCTTCGTCGGCATGGGCCAGCCCGGCCACGCCTTCGCGTCCGAGGGTGGTATTGGTGGCGATGATCGCATCCATCCCCGCCTGGAATACCGCCTCGCCCACCAGCGCGGTTTCTTCATCGGTCATGTCGGGAGCGATCTTGATCGCCAGCGGCACGCGCTTGCCGTGCGTCAGCTCGAGGTCTTCGCGGCGCAGCCGCAGCGCATCGAGCAGGTGCTTGAGCGAGTCGCCGAACTGCAGGCTGCGCAGCCCGGGCGTGTTGGGCGAACTGACATTGACGGTGACGTAGCTGGCATGGTGGTAGACCTTCTCCAGGCACAACAGGTAATCGTCCTCGGCACGTTCCACCGGCGTATCGAAATTCTTGCCGATGTTGATGCCCAGCACGCCCTCGAAGCGGGCCGCCTCCACCCGCGCCAGCAAGGCATCGACACCCTGGTTGTTGAAGCCCATGCGATTGATGATCGCCTCGGCCTCGGGCAGCCGGAACAGGCGCGGCTTGGGATTGCCCGGTTGCGGGCGCGGCGTGACCGTGCCCACTTCGATGAAACCGAACCCCAGCTGCGACAGCCCGCGAATCGCTTCGCCATTCTTGTCCAGCCCGGCAGCGAGCCCCACGGGGTTGGGAAAATCCAGCCCCATCACCCGTACCGGCAGGCTCGCCGGGGGTTTGCCCAGCATCGCGTTGAGCCCGAGACGGCCGCCTGCGCCAATCAGTTCGAGGGAAAGCTCGTGGGAAGTTTCCGGGGATAACTTGAACAACAACTGGCGGGCCAGGTTATACATACGCAGCCTAACGTCTCGGAAAGTGTGGGCGCGGAGTATAGCAGGCCGGCGCGATTTTCAGCGGTTCGCCGATGCCTGGAGCCATTCATTGCAGCCGGCGCAAGCTCAGCAGCTGCCCTTGCTCGGCGAATTCCAGCTCGAAGGAACCATAGACGCCTTCGCTGGTCAGAAACGGGCGCAGGTGATGCGCAGGCAAACTGACACGCGTTCCGTCACGGCTTCGAATCAGGATTCGATTGGCGCGGCCCTGATACACCGCCTTCATTCGTTCGGCGGGCAATGCGATGTCCAGCACCAGGTTTGGCATGGAGGCTCCTCAGGTGATCCATTCGGCGATATTGCCACATCGACGCGGCACGGCGACGCGAGCCCAGCGCGCCCCTTTTTCTCTCCCGGCGACACCCATTTGCAGCAAAGCCCGTGCGCAAATGCTTCCGGTCTGCCACACTCCGGCCCAAGGCTCTGCCGAACGTTCATCCGCGGCCGCGGTGCAACCTCGACAGCCCTTCATTCTGAGAGCTCACCCATGATGAGCCTGCCCGAGCCAATGCCTTCACTGACATCTCATCTCGCCAGATTGGCGCAACGTTTCGGCGTGAGGACCAAGGCCTCGCACCAGATACTGGAGCGCGCCAGCCGGCTGCAACTGCCCTTTGCGCGGCTCCCCGAGCCCGAACCGAGCATCTTCTGGAACGACGGCCCCTGCCTGCAACGCCTCCTGGAACTGCCCCGCGGCGCGCTTTCCGGGCCGGTACAGGAGGACAAGGCCCGCGCCCACGCGGCCTTGACCCGCCTGATCAGGAAGGAAAGCGATCCCCATTGCGAAATCGATCTGCGCCAGATCGACGGGATCGGCGGTTGCGCCAGCGACGGCGTCGGCTACCCGAGCATCGAAGCCTTCGCCGCCACACCGGCCTGCCGGCAGCTGCGCGTCATCAGCTACAAGGACTTCCTGCGTGCCCTTGGCACCGCCCTGCCCGGCTTCGACAAGGGCACACCGATCGAACTGCGCCAGGCCAGCTGGCTCGGCGAACGCCTCTACTGGACCGGCGAGCATCACATCGAAGCCTTCGCCTGCGCCATCGCCTACGCCCGCCTGCGTGGCCTTGAAGTCATGCTGCCGGCCGAAATCACCGACTACCGCCTCGACCGCGCCGGCCTCCAGGCACTCGATGCCGGCTACCATGCCGTCACCATGCCCGCCCAGGCCTGGAACGACCGCGACTTCATGGCGCTGCTGCTCGATACGCAAGTGCCGTATGCGCGGCTGACGCTGCTGCGCAACGCCAGCAACTCGGAGCTGTTGCTGCTGGAAAAGCGCGACCCCACCGCCAACGCCATCGGCGAAGGCCTCAAGCTCGCCGGCGCGCCGGACATGCTCCGCTACCTGCGCGACCTACCGCAGATCACCCGTTTCAAGCGCGGACAACCTGCACCGAGCTGAAGGCTTACCGTGTAAAGCCAGCAAGCCTTGCGGCCTGCAATCGCCGCGAGGGCGCACCGCCCACAGAATAGGTGCAGCTTGGGCGCTCTTGTGGGAGGCCCGCCCTCGGGGCGATGCGTCTTGAGCAATCATGGGCCGGTCGGCGCTCCGCTTCATCCCACCGCGCTGCGCTGCTCGAGACCGGCTGCGCGGGTTTCAACCGCGCAGCATGATGGACGACAACCTCACCCCTGCCCCACCGATTGCGCCAGGTCCTGCAGCTCGCGGCTGGCCACGGCATAGATCGCATAGTCGCTGCCGCTGGCACCGCGTAGCTCGGCCAGCATCTCGCGCCAACGCTCGAGCGGATAGGGCCGCTGTGCCAGCCAGGCATCGACACGCTCGCCGATCTGCTCGGGCCCACCCGCCATTTGCAGCACCGATACGGTGATGCTGCGCTGCTGCGAATCCAGATCGTCGCGAAAGCCCTCGCGTGCCAGGGCCTGCCAGTTGTTGGCCACCGGCATGCTGGTCAGCTGGTGCAAGTACCAGGGCAGCTCCAGCGCCCCGCCGACGGCGAAATAGGCCGCGGCGACCTGCGCTGGCGCCTGGCCTGTCTCGTCCGCCGCCTCGAGGATCGGCAGCAGCGTGTAGAGGTGGCTGGTTCCGGCCACCATCCGCGCCAGCAGTTCCGGCACGCCAGCCTCGGTATAACGCTGATAGCGCCCCTGCCAGCGTTCGCGGGTAGCGCCCTGCAGCAGCTCATCGAGCTTGAGTCCGAGGGCAGCCACCCGCGGGCCGAAATGGGCGACATCGCGCGCCGCATCCAGCTCGTTGCGCCGATTGCGCAGGAACCAGCGGGTCGCCCGACGCCCCAGCCGCATCAGCTCGTCCATCAGGGTCAGTTGCAGCTCGGCGGGCACCTTGTGGTCCAGCGCTTCGACCTGGCGGAACCAGTGCGGCAGATGGAAGATGTCGCGCACGATGACATAGGCACCGGCGACGTTGGCCGCACTCATCCCGGTGGCTTCCTTGAGCCGCTGGACGAAGGTGATCCCCATGTTGTTGACCAGGTCGTTGGCGATCTGCGTACTGACGATCTCGCGCTTGAGGCGATGCTGCAGCATGGCATCGTGGAAACGCTCGACCAGCAGCTGCGGAAATGCGCTGTCCATTTCCCGGGCCAGATAGGCATCGTCCGGTACGCGTGATTCCAGCAGCGCCTTCTTCAGCTCGATCTTGCTGTAGGAAATCAGCACCGACAGCTCGGGCCGGCTCAGCCCCTGGCCCAGATTCGCCCGTTCCGCCAGCGCCTCGTCCGACGGCAGGAACTCCAGGTTGCGGTCCAGCTGGCCCGCGGCCTCCAGCGCCGCGATCAGGCGGATGTATTCACCGCCGCGCTCGCGCGCGCGATGTTGCGCCTGCGACAGCGCCTGGGTCTGCTTGTAGTTGTTGTGCAGCACCAGCTCGGCCACAGCATCGGTCATCTCGAACAGCAGCTGGTTGCGCTGCTTGCCAGTCATGTCGCCGCTGCTGACCACCTCGTTGAGCAGGATCTTGATGTTCACTTCATGGTCGGAACAATCGACCCCGCCGGCGTTATCGATGAAGTCGGTGTTGCTGGCGCCGCCATGCAGGGCGTATTCGACCCGGCCCAGCTGGGTCATGCCGAGGTTGCCACCCTCGCCCACCACCTTGGCACGCAGCTCGTTGCCGTTGACCCGCACCGCATCGTTGGCCTTGTCACCCACCTCGGCATGGCTTTCGCTGCTGCTCTTCACATAGGTGCCGATGCCACCGTTCCAGAGCAGGTCCACCGGCGCCTTGAGCAGGGCATTGATCAACTCGGCAGGCGTCAGCTGGTCCGCGTCGATGGCGAAGCGCTGCTTCATCTGGGGGGTGATCTCCACGCGCTTGGCCGCACGCGGGAAGATGCCGCCGCCGACGGAGATCAGCGAACGGTCATAATCGGTCCAGGCCGAGCGCGGCAATTCGAACAGGCGCTTGCGCTCGATGAAACTGCGGGCCGGATCGGGGTCCGGGTCGATGAAGATATGCATATGGTTGAACGCCGCCACCAACTGCAGCGTTTCGGACATCAGCATGCCGTTGCCGAAGACGTCGCCGGCCATGTCGCCGATGCCGATCACGCTGATGCTGTCGGTCTGCACGTCGATCCCGCGTTCGCGGAAATGCCGCTGCACCGAGACCCAGGCGCCGCGCGCGGTGATGCCCATCTTCTTGTGGTCGTAGCCGGCCGAGCCGCCCGAGGCGAAGGCATCGCCGAGCCAGAAGTCGTACTCGGCGGCGATGCCGTTGGCGATGTCCGAGAAGCTCGCGGTGCCCTTGTCCGCGGCGACCACCAGGTAGGGATCGTCATCGTCGTAGCACAGCACGTTGGCCGGCGGCACGACACGGCCTTCCTTGAGGTTGTCGGTCACGTCCAGCAGCGCGCTGATGAAGATCCGGTAACAGGCGATGGCTTCGGCCTGGATGTCGTCGCGGCTCCCGTTGCCCGGCAATCGCCGCGGGATGAAGCCGCCCTTGGCGCCACCGGGCACGATCACCGCATTCTTCACCTGCTGGGCCTTGACCAGGCCGAGCACCTCGGTGCGGTAATCCTCCTCGCGGTCGGACCAGCGCAGGCCGCCGCGCGCCACCTTGCCGCCGCGCAGGTGCACCCCTTCCACGCGCGGCGAGTAGACGAAGATCTCGTACAGCGGCGCCGGCCGCGGCATTTCCGGGATTGCTCGCGGATCGAGCTTGAAGCTGAAGTAATCCTTGGCCCGGCCGCTCGCATCCGGCTGGTAGAAGTTGGTGCGCAGCGTCGCCTTGATCAGGTCCAGGTAGCGCCTGAGGATGCGGTCCTCGTTGAGCACTGCCACTTCGTCCAGTGCCCCGAGGATCGCCTGTTCGAGACGCTGCTGCTTGTCGGCGAGATCGTCGTCGCCGAGCTTGCGCGCCAGGTAGAAACGCATCTTGAACAACCGCACCAGTTCGCGGGCGATGTCGGTGTGGTTGAGCAAGGCACTGGCGATGTAGCCCAGGTCGAAGCCCATGCGGATCTGCTTGAGGTAGCGGGCATAGGCCCGCAGCAGCGCCACTTCGCGCCAGGTCAGCCCGGCGGTCAGCACCAGCCGGTTGAAGGCATCGTTCTCGGCGAGCCCGCCGTAGATGTGGATGAAGGCATCCTGCAGCGGCTCGTTGATTTCCAGCAGGTCGATTTCCAGGCCTTCGGCATAGGTGAAGGCGAAATCGTGCATCCAGTATTCGCGGCCGCTCTTGTTGCGCAGCCGGAAGGGGAACTCGCCGATCACCCGCAGCCCGAGGTTTTCCATGATCGGCAGGATGTCGGACAGCGGCAACGGCGTGTCCATGTGGTAGAGCTTGCAGTGCAGGCGGTTTTCATCGGCGGTGGTGATCGGCTGGTAGAAGCTCATCACCAGCGGGCGCTCCTCGTTCAACGCGAGCACGTGCTGCATGTCCACCGTGGCCGACTGCGGCGAGAAGCGCTCGCGATAACCAGCCGGGAACCCCTTGGGAAATTCGCCGAGCAGGTTGGTCCCCTGCGCCTCGCCGAAGCGCTCGACCATCAGGCAGGCATAGTCGTCCTGCCAACTGCGGCAGGCCTGCAGGACTTCCTGCTCGAGACGCTCCGGGTCGACCTGTATCGGCTTGTTGGGATCCAGGCGCAGGATGAACTGCACCCGCGTCAGCACCGATTCGGAGAAATAGGTGGAGAATTCGCAGCCGCTGGCTTCGAGCCGATCCACCAATACCTGCTGGATCTTCAGCCGGGTCTCGGTGGAATAGCTGTCGCGCGGTACGTACACCAGGCAGTAGCAGAAGCGCCGGTAGGGATCGAAGCGCAGGAACAGGCGCAGCCGGTTGCGCTCCTGGATCTGCACGATGGCGATGGCGTTCTCGAACAGCTCGTCGATCGGCGCCTGGAACAGCTCGTCGCGCGGCAGTACCTCGAGCACCTGCACCAACTCCTTGGCCAGGTGCGCCGAACTGCCGAAGTTGGCGCGTTGTACCACGGCCTCGACCTTGCGCCGGATGAACGGAATACGCCGAACGCTCTGGGTGTATACCGACGAGGTGAACAGACCGAGGAAGCGGCATTCGCGAACCACCCGGCCCTCTTCATCGAACTCGCGTACCGAAACGAAGTCCGGATAGGCCGGGCGATGCACGCGGCTGGGCATTGCCGCCTTGGCGAACGACAGCAGCAGGGGCTCGCGCAGGTAGCCGACGGACTGGCTGGTGAGCGACTGCTCCTCCCGCGACAGGCCGGTGCGCATGCTGCGCGACAGCCCCAGCAGCGACCCTTCGTCATAGACGATGCGCCCGCCGTCCGGCTGCTCGACGACGGAGAACTCCTCGTAGCCGAGGAAAGTGAAATGGTCGGCGGCCAGCCAGCGCATGAAGTCCCTGATTTCCTCCAGCTCATCGCCGTCGATGCGCAGGTTCACCCGCTCCAGCCGCGCCTGCAGCTCCTCGGCCTTGCCCTTCATCGCGGCGAAATCGGCGACCACCTGGCGCACATCGGCCAGCACGCCCTGCAGCGACTGCTCCAGCTCGCGCAATGCAGCGGCACTGGCGCAGCGGTCGATCTCGACGAAAATCAGCGATTCGGCATGGCTGTCCGGCGCCCGACTGTCCTTGGGCAGCAGTTCGAGCAGCGTTCCGTCGGCATCGCGGCGCACCTGCAGCACGCTGGTCTGCAATGTGTGGATGCTGTAGCCACGACGGGTCAGCTCGATGCGCACCGAGTCGACCAGGAACGGCATGTCCGGATGCAGCACCTCGACCACGCTATGGGTCGACTGCCAACCGTGCTTTTCGTAATCGGGGTTGAAGACCTGCACCTCGGGCATGGCCGGATCGAAGCGCTCGAGCAGTCGCCAGCTGGCCAGGGTCGAGCCGACCAGGTCGGTCATGCGCCGCTCGGTGAGTTCGCTCAGGGCGACGATGCCGAAGAACTGCTCGGCGAACAGGCCCAGCTGGGGCAGGAGTTGGGGGTCTATGTACTGTGCCAGTGCTGTCTGCAATTGCTGCTGAAAGTCGGCTTTGCTAGCCGCTGAGAAGAACGCCATGTATGGCTCCACTTGGCTTGCTGGGAAGGGTTTGCCGGTAGTGACTGGCACCACAGGACGAAGGTTCAAGGTTAGTCTAGCCGAGCGTTAATACAGTAAAGTGGCGCATCTCCCATAGCCCTCTGCGACAGTCTGTTGCAGAGAGCGGCAGCAAGCGGGTCCGCCGGCGCGGCGACCCGGCCACCGCCATCAGGAACAAGCGAGACGATGGATCACCGTGAATCGATAATCGCGTTGCGACAATTCCTTTCCACCCAGATTCTGGGTCAGGAACGCTTGATCGAGCGCCTGCTGATCGCCCTGCTCGCCGACGGCCACATGCTCGTCGAGGGCGCCCCCGGGCTGGCCAAGACGCGTGCGATCAAGGAGCTGGCCGAAGGCCTGGAGGCCGAGTTCCATCGCATCCAGTTCACGCCGGACCTGCTACCGGCGGACATCACCGGGACCGAGATCTACCGCCCGGAAACCGGCAGCTTCGTCTTCCAGCAGGGGCCGATCTTCCACAACCTGGTGCTCGCCGACGAGATCAACCGCGCCCCGGCCAAGGTGCAGTCGGCGCTGCTGGAGGCCATGGCCGAACGCCAGGTCAGCGTCGGGCGCAGCACCTATGACCTGTCGCCGCTGTTCCTGGTGATGGCCACGCAGAACCCCATCGAGCAGGAAGGCACCTACCCGTTGCCCGAGGCGCAGCTCGACCGTTTCCTGCTGCATGTGAAGATCGGTTTCCCGGACGCCTCGGTGGAACGGCGCATCCTGCAGCAGGCCCGTGGCGAGGCGATCAATGGCGAGGCGGCGCCGGAACATCGCGTCAGCCAGCAGGCGATCTTCGCCGCGCGCAAGGACATCCTCGGCCTGTACATGGCCGACGCGGTGGAGGAATACCTGGTGCAGCTGGTCATGGCCACGCGCACGCCGGCCAAGTTCGACGCCGAGCTGGCCGAATGGATCGCCTACGGCGCCAGCCCGCGCGGTTCCATCGCCCTGGATCGTTGTGCGCGTGCGCACGCCTGGCTCGCCGGGCGCGACTTCGTCAGCCCCGAGGACATCCAGGCGATGCTCTTCGACGTGCTGCGCCATCGCATCATCCTCTCGTTCGAAGCGGAGGCCGCCGGCATCGACCAGGACCGCGTCATCCAGCGCGTCCTCGACGTGGTGGCGGTGGCCTGATGCAGGCGCAGGCTCGCGACGCCGGGTTGCCGCTCGAAAACGAGGCTGGCGTCCGCGTGACCCTGGCCGAACTCATCGACATCCGCCACCGGGTCCGCGAAGTCCCGCTGTTCTCGACGCCGCACCGGCGCAGCCCGCTGGTGGGCCTGCACCATTCCAAGCTGCGCGGTCGCGGCGTGGACTTCGACCAGGTGCGCATCTACCAGGCCGGCGATGATGTGCGCACCATCGACTGGCGGGTCACCGCGCGCACCCAGGAGCCGCATACCAAGCTCTTCCACGAAGAACGCGAACGGCCGATCTACATCATCGCCGAGCAGAGCCGGCGCCTGTTCTTCGGCAGTGGCCGCGCCTTCAAGTCGGTGCTCGCGGCACGCGCCGCGAGCCTCATCGGTTGGGCGGCGCTGAACCACAACGACCGGGTCGGCGGGTTGGTTTTCGGTAGCGCCGAACAGCAGGAAATCAAACCGCGGCGCAGCAAGCAGAGCCTATTGCAGCTGCTGGACCGGCTGGCCAGGGCCAACCGCCAGCTGCACCCGCAAAGTCCCATCGACCCGGAGGCCTTCAGCCTCGCATTGCGCAGGGCACGCGAGGTGCTGCGCCCCGGCAGCCTCTCGGTGATTCTCTGCGACGAGCGAGCCCTGAGCGATGCCGCCGAGCAACAGCTGAGCCTGCTGGCGCGTCATGTCGACCTGTTGCTGCTGCCGCTGTTCGACCCACTCGACCACGCCTTGCCCGCCGCCGGCCTGCTGCGTTTCAGCCAGGACGACGCCCATCTGGAGCTGGATACCCAGGATGCCGCCCTGCGCCAGCGCTACCGCCAGCAAGGCGAAGCCCGCAGCGCCCGCTGGCAGCGACTGGCCGACCGCCTGCGGGTGCCCCTGATGCCGCTCGACACCCACTACGATCTGGTCGAACAGTTACGCGAGTATCTGAGCGTGCAGCACCCGAGCGCCCGGCCATGAACCCGCTCGACCAACTGGCGCCGCTGATCGAGCCGGCACCGATCTCCTGGTGGCCGCCGGCGCCTGGCTGGTGGTTGCTGGGGCTGCTGCTGGCGCTCGCCCTCGGGGCGCTCTGGCAACTGCTCCGTCATCTGCCGCGGCGCAAGCCCCGCACGGCGAGCGAACCGTCCTTGGACCCGCAGCGCCAGGAGGCCCTCGATGCGCTGGCGCGCCTGAGCAAGCCCTACGGCGGCCAGCCGGCCAGCCACTGGCTGCAACAGCTCAACGCCCTGCTCAAGCGGCTGTGTCGCATCCGCTACCCCGACGATCATCCGCATACGCTGAGCGGGCGCGCCTGGCTGGCATTCCTCGACAACCGCTGCCCGGCGGCCGGCCTGACCCGCTGGATGGTGCTGGTCGAAGGCGCCTACCGCGCCGAATGCCGGCTGGACGACAAGGCCATCGACGGCCTCGAGCAGGCCGTCGATACCTGGATCCGCAAGCATGTTTGAGCTGGCCTGGCCCTGGGTCTTCCTGCTGCTGCCGCTTCCCTGGCTGCTGCGCGGGCTGCTGCCGGCCGCCGACAGCGGCGAGGCGGCCCTGAAGGTGAGCTTCCTCGACGAGCTGCAAAGCCTTTCCGGCCGGCGCGCCCGCGTTGCCCTGCCCGCCTGGCGCCAGCAGTTGCCCTACCTGACCGTCTGGTTGCTGTTGCTGTTCGCCGCGGCCCGCCCGCAATGGCTCGGCGAACCCCTGCCGCTGCCCGTCAGCGGCCGCGACCTGCTGGTGGCGGTGGATGTCTCCGGCTCGATGGATTACCCCGACATGCACTGGGACGACGAGGAAATCACCCGCCTGGAACTGGTCAAGCGCCTGCTCGGCGACTTCATCGAGCAGCGCCACGGCGATCGCGTCGGCCTGATCCTGTTCGGCAGCAAGGCCTACCTGCAGGCACCGCTGACCTTCGACCGGCGCACCGTACGCATCTGGCTCGACGAAGCGCTGGTGGGCATCGCCGGCAGCAATACCGCCATCGGCGACGCCATCGGCCTGGCGGTCAAGCGCCTGCGCGAGCGGCCGGCCGACAGCCGGGTACTGGTCCTGGTCACCGACGGCGCCAACAACGGTGGCGAAATCGAGCCCCTGCTGGCGGCGACCCTGGCCGCCGAGGAAGGCGTGCGCATCCACACCATCGGCATCGGCGCCGATGCCGAGGAAGGCGGCGTACTCAGCCGTTTCGGCTTCAACCCCGGGCTGGAGCTGGACGAACCGACGCTGCGCGCCATCGCCGAGCGCACCGGCGGCGAATACTTCCGGGCGCGCACCAGCGCCGAACTCGAAGCGATCGGCGAAACCCTCGATCGCCTCGAGCCAGCCGCCCAGCAACCGACCCAGGCACGCCTCGCCGAAGCGCTATACGTCTGGCCGCTCGCGGCGGCACTGCTGATCAGCCTGCTGCTGGTGGCCACCAACCTGTGGAGCGCGCCGCTGCAGCGCCTCGCCTGGCGTCGGGAGCAGCGTCGATGAGCGACTGGCTGCCGCATCTGCTGCGGCCTTCCTGGCTGCTGGTCGTTCCGCTGCTGCTCTGGCTGCTGTGGCGCCTCTGGCATCGGCAGCGACAGGTCGGGCGCTGGCAACGCCTGCTGCCCGAGCCCTTCCATGCCGCCCTGCTGACCCGCGGCCGGCTGCGCAACAGCCGCCTGCCGTGGATCGCCCTGGGCCTGGCCTGGCTGCTGGCCGTGCTGGCGCTGCTCGGGCCCAGTTGGCAGCGGCTCGAGCAGCCCAGCCTGAAGCGCTCCGACCCGCTGGTCGTGCTGCTGGAACTGACCCCCGCCATGCTCGCCGGCGATGTCCCCCCGACGCGGCTGGACCAGGCCAAGCGCAAGCTGCTCGACCTGCTGGAAAGCCGGCGGGACGTGCAGACCGCCGTGGTGGTCTATGCCGGCAGCGCGCACACGCTGGTGCCGCTGTCGGACGACCTGACCACCACGCGCAACCTGCTCGCGGCTCTGCGCCCGGCGCTGATGCCCGAGCCCGGGCAGCGCGCCGACCTGGCGGCCGCCCAGGGCCTTGCACTACTGGAGCAGGCCGGCCAGGGCCAGGGCCGACTGCTGCTGATCGGCAGCAGCCTGGACGAACAGGAACGCAGCGGCATCGCCACGCTCATGCGCGGCCAGGGCCAGCGTCTGCTGATCCTCGGCGTCGGCACCGAACAGGGGGCGCCGATCGCCGGGGAGAACGGCAGTTTCCTCAAGGACGAACAGGGCGCGATCCTGATTCCCCGCCTCGACCATGCCGGCCTGCGCCGCTTCGCCAGCGAGCTGGGCGGGCGCTACCAGCAGGCGCGCCTGGGCGACGCCGACCTGATGGCCCTCGGCCTGCTCAATGCGACCGGTGCGCTGCTGCAGCACGACGATGTCACCCGCCTCGAGGCCTGGCTGGATCAGGGCCACTGGCTGCTGCTGCCCCTGCTCCTGCTGGCCGCCTGTGCCGGCCGCCGCGGCTGGCTGTTCTGCCTGCCGCTGTTGCTGCTGCAGCCGCAGCCGGCCAGCGCCTTAGAGATCGAGGATTTCTGGTTGCGCCCCGACCAGCAGGGCCGGCGCCTGCTCGAGGCACAGCAACCGGAGCGAGCCGCCGAACGCTTCACCGATCGCCGCTGGCAGGCGATCGCCCGCTACCGGGCCGGCGACTATCCCGCCGCGGCCAAGCTGTTCGCCGAAGGCCGCAGCGCCGCCGACCATTACAACCGCGGCAATGCCCTGGCCCGTAGCGAAGCCTTCGAGGCGGCCATCGAGGCCTACGATCAAGCGCTGGAACTGCAACCCGACCTGCAGGTGGCGCAGCGCAACAAGGCACTGGTCGAAGAGCTGCTGCGGCAACGCCAGCAACAGCCGCAGGAAGATTCTCGAGCCGCCGAATCGCAAGCCAGTGCGCAGCAACCGCAAGGAAGCACCGAGACCAAGCCGCCGCCACCGGAAAATGCCAACGACGAACCGCCCCGCGAGAGCCGCGACGATGCCTCATCACCAAGCCCTGCCGGCGAGCAACCGGACGAGCCGCAGCCGGCTGCCGCACGACCCCGGGGGCAGGACGAGGCGCTGCCCGACATGGAGCGCCAGCAGGCCACGGAACAATGGTTGCGGCAGATCCCGGACGACCCCGGCGAGCTGCTGCGGCGCAAGTTCCTCTACGAACAACGCAAGCGCCAGGAAGTGAACCGATGATGCGCCTGATGATTCTTCTTCTGCTCAGCGTGCTCGCCGCCCAGGCCGGCGCATCAGGCTGCTTGCCCGAGTGGACCGCACCCAGCTGAATATCGATGAAACCTTCGAGCTGAGCCTCGAATCCCAGGGCAATACGGTGTTCGGCCGGCCCGACCTGCAGCCCTTGGAACAGCTGTTCGAAATCTTCGACACACGCCAGGTCAACCAGTTGTCCAGCAGCAACGGCGAGACCCGGGCGATCACCCGCTGGCTGATCACGCTGCGCCCGCGACAGACCGGCTACGTCATCATCCCGCCGCTGCAACTCGGCGACTGGCGCAGCGAGCCGATCACCCTGCTGGTACAGGAATCGCGGGCCACGGATGCGAACGACCAGTTGGCGCCGATCTTCATCGATGCCAGCCTCGACCAGGACAGCGTCTACGTGCAGGCCCAGGTCACCCTCACCCTGCGCATCTATCACTCGGTCTCGCTGTACGACGACAGCAGCCTGTCGCCCCTGCAGATGCCCGACGCACTGGTGGAGCGCCTCGGCGAGCCACGCACCTACGAAAAGACCATCAATGGCATCCGCCATGGCGTCATCGAGGTGCGCTATGCGCTGTTCCCGCAGAAAAGCGGCGAGCTGGTCATCCCCGCCCAACTCTTCAGCGCCACCACCGTGGCGGCCGGCAACGACTCGCTGTTCGGCCCGCGCCCGGGCCGCTCGACCCAGGTCAGATCTCCGAGCATCCCGCTGCACGTCAAGGGCAAGCCCGCGGACTATCCCGCCGATGCCCCCTGGCTGCCTGCACGCAGCCTCACGCTGGTGGAAGCCTGGAGCCCCGAACCGGACCGGGCCCAGGCCGGCCAATCGCTGACTCGCAGCCTGCTGCTCAAGGCCGAGGGCCTGACCAGCACCCAGTTGCCAGCCATCGGCTCGCCGCAAAGCGCCGAACTGCGGCGCTATCCGGACCAGCCCAACCTCGCCAACGAAGTGGCCCCGTCAGGCATCGTCGGCAGCCGGGAACAACGCGAAGCGCTGATTCCCACCCGTAGCGGCAGCCTGCAGCTACCGGCGCTGGAAGTGGTCTGGTGGAACACCGTCGAGGACCGGCTGGAGCGCACTACCTTGGCCGAACGCAGACTGCAGGTCGCCGAAAATCCGGACCTGCTGCAGCCGCCAGCCGAACAACCGCTGGCAGCACAGCCGGGTGCCAGGCCGCCGCTGCTCTGGCCGTGGCAGCTGAGCACGGCACTGCTGGCGGCCAGCACCCTGGCCGGCTTCGCACTGTGGCTGCATGCACGGCGGCAACCGGCCGTGCAACGTGCCCTCCAGACCGGACCGACGCCGCGCAGCCTGCTCGACGACCTGCGCCGCGCCTGCCAGGCCAACGATCCCCAGGCCACGCGCCAGGCATTGGACGCCTGGGCACGCCAGCAACCGGAAACCCTCGCCGACATGGCCGCGCGCTTCGTACCGCTGTCCGACGCACTGGACGGCCTCAACGGCGCGCTGTACAGCGAAACCGGCCAGCGCTGGCAAGGCGAAGCGCTGTGGCAGGCGGTCCAGGCGCTGCCAGCGGCAGCCAACCCGGGCGGCGAACAGGAGCAAGGCGTCCTGCCACCGCTGTATCCACGCTGATACGGCATATCAGCGTGGCCTTTCACCCGCCCTGCAGGAGCCAGCTTGCCGGCGATCCGGCAAGGTAGAAGCAAAGCTCGCCAGCATGCCGGCGCCTACGGAATGCCTGCTAGCTGGGTCCAGCCCCTGGCATATCGCTTGCACGTTCACGGCAACCCCTGCGCCGCCATCCAATCCGCGGCGTATTCGCGCATTTCACAAGGCAGCCAGCATGACCGATTCCCCCATAGCGCCCCGCCACGATGCCCTGGCCTGGGTCGCCGGCAGCGACGCACCGGAAAAGAGCACGGTCAATCTCGGCTTCCTGCCCCTGACCGACGCCGCGTCGCTGATCGTCGCCGCCACCCAGGGCTTCGCCCAGCCGTTCGGCCTGACCCTCAACCTGCACCGGCAGAATTCCTGGTCGGGCCTGCGCGACAAGCTGATTGGCGGCGAACTGGACGCGGCCCATGGGTTGTACGGGCTGATCTATGCGGTGCACCTGGGCATCGGCGGCAGCCCGGCGGTGGACATGGCCGTCCTCATGGGGCTGGCGCAGAACGGCCAGAGCATCAGCCTCTCCGCACCATTGAAGGCCGCTGGCGTGACCACTCCCGAGGCATTGCTCGCCTGCGTGCGCCAAAGCGGTGCACGCATTACCCTCGCCCAGACGTTCCCCACCGGCACCCACGCCCTCTGGCTGTATTACTGGCTGGCCGCCTACGGCATTCATCCGCTGGAAGATGTCCGGACCCTGGTGGTGCCGCCATCGCAGATGGTCGCCCACCTGCGCGCGGGACGCATCGACGGTTTCTGTGCCGGCGAACCCTGGGGCGCCCAGGCGATCGCCGAGGATGCCGGCTTTACCCTGGCGACCAGCCAATCGATCTGGCCGGATCACCCGGAAAAGGTCCTCGGCTGCACCCGCGCGTTCATCGAGCAGTACCCCAACACCGCGCGCGCATTGGTGATGGCGGTGCTCGAAGCCAGCCGCTTCATCGACCAGAACCAGGAAAACCGCCGCAGCACGGCCCAGTTGATCGCCGGGCACGAATATGTCGACGCTCCGCTGGCCTCCATCGAACCGCGCTTTCTCGGCCTGTACCAGGACGGTCTCGGCAACGCCTGGCAGGACGCCCACCCCTTGCGCTTCTTCGCCGAAGGCATGGTGAACATGCCCTACCACTCCGACGGGCTCTGGTTCATGACCCAGCTGCGGCGCTGGGGCCTGCTGCGCGAGGACCCCGACTACCTCGCCGTCGCCCGCACGGTGCAGCAGACCGCCCTCTACCGGCAGGCCGCCAGTGCCCTGGGCATCGTCGTTCCCGAAAACCCGATGCGCACCGCCACCCTGATGGACGGCAGCCACTGGGACGGCAGCGATCCCGCTGGCTATGCCCGCAGCTTCGCCCTGCACGCCATGGCCGACAGCGCCGTGGCGCCGGCACCCTGAAGGAGATCGGCATGTTGCGCATTCTCCTCATCGACGACACCCCGCGTAAGGTCGGCCGGCTGAAGAACGCCCTGATCGAGGCCGGCTTCGAGGTCATCGAAGAATCCGGCCTGACCATCGATCTGCCCGAACGGGTGGAAGCGGTTCGCCCGGACGTGGTGCTGATCGACACCGACTCGCCCGGCCGCGACGTCATGGAGCAGGTGGTGCTGGTCACGCGCGACCAGCCACGGCCCATCGTCATGTTCACCGACGACAGCGACCCGGCCGCCATGCGCCAGGCGATCCGCGCCGGCGTCAGCGCCTATATCGTCGAGGGCATCCAGGCCCAGCGCCTGAAGCCGATCCTCGAGGTGGCCATGGCCCGCTTCGAGAGCGACCAGGCCATCCGCGCGCAATTGCAGGCACGCGAACAGCAACTGGCCGAGCGCAAGCGCATCGAACTGGCCAAGGGTATGCTGATGAAGATGCGCGACTGCAAGGAGGAAGAGGCCTATACCCTCATGCGCCGACAGGCGATGAGCCGCCAGCAGAAACTGATCCAGGTCGCCGAACAGATCATCGCGATGAACGAACTGCTCGGGCAGTGAAGGTGCCGGGCTGCAGGGCGTCCTGAAACCTGGAGCCCCCACCAGTTTGTAGGTTGGGTTGGACCTGCGAAGCCCAATGAGCGAGGCCCCAGGCGACACATTCGTAAAGATGGATTTTCCCCGGCGCGCGGGAACAGGCCTTGGCTCCGTGCGATGTCGGGCTTCGCCGCTGCGCGGCCCAACCCGGCCTACAACTGCAGCACATGGCGCAAGCCCTAGCGGTCCGAGCGGTCGAGTCCGGCAAGCAGCCGCTGCACATCCTCGCGGTGGCAAAGCTCGGTCCCCGGGCGCATCACCGTTGCGGCGCCGGCGGCAACGCCGCAACGCACGGCATCGCCGAGTTCACGCCCCTCGGCCAGCGCCAGGACGATGGCCCCGAGCATGCTGTCGCCCGCGCCCACCGCGCTGGTCACCGGAACCTGTGGCGAAGCTATCCGCTGCAGATACTCGCCGCGGGCGACCAACGCGCCCTCCGCGCCCAGCGACAGCACCACGATCTCGGCGCAGCCCCGCTGTATCAGGCTGCGCAGCGCCTCCTCCTGCTGGACCTCGCCTACCACCGGATAGCCCATCAGGCTGGACAGTTCGTTGAGGCTCGGCTTCATCAGGTAGGCCCCTCCCTGGCTGGCCGCATGCGCCAGGGGCTCACCGGACAGGTCCACCACCAGCCGGGCGCCGATGCGCCGCGCCAGCAGCACCAGCTCATCGAAGAAGCCGACGGCCACCCCGGGCGGAAAGCTGCCGCTGAGTACCAGATACTGCGGCGCGGGATGCAGTGCCGCCACGGTATCCAGGCAGCGCTGCAATTCCTCCGCCGCGAGCGACGGCCCGGGCAGCACGAAACGGTATTGCAGCCCCGTCTCCAGCTCGTCCACGGTGAAACTTTCCCGCGTGTCGCCCCTGATCGGCACCGGCCTGTGCACCAGGCCGAGTTCGTCCAGCGAACGCTGCAGCAACTCGCCAAAGGGGCCTCCCGAGGGATAGATGGCCAGCGCCTTGCCGCCCAGCGTCTTGACCACCCGCGCGACATTGATGCCGCCGCCCCCCGGATCATGGCGTGGCAGCGAGCAACGCAGCTTGTCGGTACTCACCACCCGGGCCGTACCGACCGAAAGATCCATCGCCGGGTTGAGGGTCAGGGTCGCAATAAAGGGCATCGCTCGTTCCTCGTTTGGCCTGCCAAGCCTATCAGCAACCGCAGCGGTCGCGCTTGCCTGCCCCGATTTGGCCCAGGGATGCGCGTTATTCGTGCAGCGGCTCGCATCATCGCCCCGCGCACTGCTCGCCATACCCCCATGCTTCGCGGTATTCGCAAGGCTGGCACGCTAGATGCTTGATCGTTTCCACGGCAGGCCAACGGCGGTCTCCGCTACACGACAAAGGCGTCGCAAACACCCTGCCCCGGCAGGCGTGCTGCGACGCCTTTTTGTTTTTCCGCCCCGCTGCCGGGGCAGGTCTGAGCTGCATTCGCGGGCATTGCCGCGCAACGAACGCCCTGGAGCCGATCCGATGAACACGAGTTTCTGGAAAGCCGGCCACACGCCGACCCTGTTTGCATCCTTTCTCTATTTCGACCTGAGCTTCATGGTCTGGTATGTGCTCGGCCCACTGGGCGTGCAGATTGCCGCCGACCTCGGGCTGACCACCCAACAACGCGCCTTCATGGTCGCCACGCCGATTCTCGCCGGCGCGGTGCTGCGCCTGGTGCTGGGGATCCTCGCCGACCGCACCTCGCCCAAGACCGCCGGCCTGATCGGCCAGGGCGTGGTGATCGCAGCCCTGGCCGTCGCCTGGCTGCACGGTATCCACAGCTACGAACAGGCCTTGCTGCTGGGACTGTTCCTCGGCATGGCCGGCGCTTCCTTCGCCGTCGCCCTGCCGCTGGCCTCGCAGTGGTATCCGCCCCAGCACCAGGGCAAGGCGATGGGCATAGCCGGGGCCGGCAACTCCGGCACGGTGCTGGCGGCGCTGTTCGCCCCGGTGCTGGCCACCCTGTTCGGTTGGAACAATGTCTTCGGCCTGGCACTGATTCCGCTGAGCCTAACCCTGATCCTCTTCGCCAGCGTGGCGAAGAACGCGCCGAACCGTCCCGCGCCGAAGGCGCTGGCCGACTACCTCAAGGCCCTCGGCGATCGCGACAGCTGGTGGTTCATGTTCTTCTACAGCGTGACCTTCGGCGGCTTCCTCGGCCTGGCCAGCACCCTGCCTGGCTACTTCCATGACCAATACGCCTTCGACCCGGTGAAGGCCGGCTACTACACCGCCGCCTGCGTCTTCGCCGGCAGCCTGCTGCGCCCGCTGGGCGGTGCGCTGGCCGATCGCATCGGCGGCATCCGCGCGCTGCTGGTGATGTATACCGTGGCCGCGCTTTGCCTCGCCGTGGTGGGCTTCAACCTGCCCAGCGCCACCGCCGCCCTGGCACTGTTCGTGGTCGCCATGCTCAGCCTCGGTGCCGGCAATGGCGCGGTGTTCCAGCTGGTACCACAGCGCTTCAACAAGGAAATCGGCGTGATGACCGGCCTGGTCGGCATGGCCGGCGGCATCGGCGGCTTCCTGCTGACCGCCGGCCTGGGCGCGATCAAGCAATCGACCGGGGATTACCAGCTCGGCCTCTGGCTGTTCGCCAGCCTCGGCGTGCTGGCCTGGTTCGGCCTGCATGGCGTCAAGCAACGCTGGCGGACCACCTGG
This sequence comes from Pseudomonas sp. BAY1663, assembly GCF_000582595.1. Classification (NCBI taxonomy): domain Bacteria; kingdom Pseudomonadati; phylum Pseudomonadota; class Gammaproteobacteria; order Pseudomonadales; family Pseudomonadaceae; genus Pseudomonas; species Pseudomonas sp. BAY1663. Next base: position 98,871 of record NZ_AZSV01000001.1, on the reverse strand, counting down.
GGCTCGGCGGCCGTGACGGCTGCGCGGGTTTGAATCTACTGTAGGCGCACGCAAGTTTGCTCGCGCCTACACCAACCGCATCGGAAGCCCGCATGCCCTTGCAACTCAGTTACGGCGAAGCCAGCGCCGCCGGGCCACGTCCGGAGAACCAGGATGCGATCCGCATCGTCACACCGGCGCCTTCGCTGGCAACCGGCAAGGGCTACCTGTTCGCCCTCGCCGACGGCGTCAGCCAGTGCGCCGACGGTGCGCTGGCCGCCCACACCACCCTGCAGGCACTGGCTTTCGATTACTACGCGACCCCCGAGACCTGGGCCGTGGCGCAATCGCTGGATCGCGTGCTGGTGGCGCACAACCGCTGGTTGCAGGCCAATGGCGGCGGGCCGTTGCTGACGACGCTGACCGCCCTGGTACTACGCGGCCGACGCTTCACCCTCGCCCATGTCGGCGATTGCCGCGCCTACCGCTGGAACGGCACCCAGTTGGAACGTCTCAGCGAGGACCACGTCTGGGAACAGCCGAACATGCAGCACGTGCTCAAGCGCGCGCTGGGGCTGGACCAGCACCTGCTGATGGACTACCTGGACGGCGACCTGCACGAAGGCGACTGCTTCGTACTGCTGAGCGACGGCGTCTGGTCGAGCATCACCGAGCAGGATCTCGCACACGTATTGCACGACCAGCCGGACCTGCCCGCGGCGGCCCGCGCCCTGGTCAATCTCGCCCACCAGAGCGGCAGCCAGGACAATGCCAGCGCGCTGCTGCTACGCGTCGACAGGTTGCCCGAGGCCGTGCTGGCGGACGCCCTGGCGCAGCTGGATCATTGGCCGCTGCCGCCACGCCTGCGGCCCGGCCAGGCGTTCGAAGGCTGGCAGGTCGAGGCGCTGCTGGCCGAGTCCAGGCAATCGCTGAGCTATCGGGTGCGTGACGCGCAAGCCCAGCCCTGGCTGTTGAAGACGCTACCGACGAGCCGCCAGGACGAACACGAGGCCGCGCCCGCCCTGCTGCAGGAGGAATGGTTCCTGCGCCGGGTCGCCGGACGCAGCTTCGCCGAAGTCCACCCGCTGCCGCAGCGCCAGCATCTCTATTACGTGCAGCGCGAATATGCCGGAACGACGCTGGCGCAGCGGTTCCAGGCCCAGGGCCCCATGCCGCTCGTCGACTGGCTGCAGCTGGCGCCGCGGCTGATCCGCGCCGTGGGCATGCTGCACCGGCGCAATATCCTGCACCGCGACATCAAACCGGAGAACCTGCACCTGGGCGAGGATGGCGAACTGCGGGTAGTGGATTTCGGCCTGGCCTTCTGTCCGGGCCTGTCGCGCGACCTGCCGCACCAGTTGCCTGGCACGCCCAGCTTCCTTGCCCCCGAGGCCTTTGCTGGAGAAGCACCAGGCACGGGCCACGATCTCTACGCCACCGGCGTGACGCTCTACTACCTGCTGACCGGCCACTATCCCTACGGCGAGATCGAGCCGTTCCAGCACCCGCGCTTCGGCAAGCCGACACCGCCCAGCCGCTATCGCCCGGACGTGCCCTCCTGGCTGGATGCGCTCCTCGAGCAGGCCGTGGCAGCGGACCCACGGCAGCGTTTCGAGACGGCGGAGCAATGGCTGCTGCAACTGGACCAGGGCGAACGCCAGGCGCAGAACCCTCGACCGCGGCCGTTGCTCGAGCGCGAACCGCTCAAGGTATGGCGCAGCGTGGCACTGCTTTCCCTGTTGCTGAACCTGGCGCTGCTGATGCTGCTGGCGCGGCTGTCCTGAACGGCGAAGATCGGCCCTGCGCGCCGGAAGTCCTCAGTCGGGAACGATGGCATCGGCAAGGCACCTGGCCTGCCCAGCCCTGGAGGCCAGCCACGCCTCCAGCTTCGCGGGAGGCAGCGGCGCGGAGAAGAGATAGCCCTGCCCGACCCGATACCCCATCCGGGCCAGGATGCACCGCTGCGCCTCGGTTTCGATCCCTTCGGCCACCACCGACAATTGCAGGCTCTCACCAAGACGCAATACCGCATCGCTCAGGGTCCGGCTGGCCGCATCGCGCTCCAGATCGCAGACGAAGGCGCGATCCAGCTTGAGCTCCTGAACAGGCAGACGGTGCAGGTGGCTCAGGCTGGAAAAGCCGGTGCCGAAATCATCCATCGACAACGAGACACCCTGGGCGTGAATCTCCTGGAGGGTGGCCAGGAACACGGGAGTGGTGTCCATCAGCACGCTTTCGGTTATTTCCAGCGTCAGCTCGGCGGCCAGAACTCCATGCTGGTCGAGCGCGCGCGCAACGGTCGCCGGCAGCTCGGGGTTCTGGAAGTTGGAAGGCGACAGGTTGACCGATATCGTCGGAACCGCCAGCCCGCGGCGGCGCCATTCGGCCAGTTGGCGGCAGGCTTCGTGCAGCACCCAGCGCCCGAGTTCGTCTATCAATCCGCACTGCTCGGCCAGGGCAACGAAGTGGGCGGGCGAGATATTTCCCAGTTGCGGATGATGCCAGCGAGCCAGCGCCTCGACCCCGCGCAAGCGGCCATCCTCGAAGCAGACCTGTGGTTGGTAATGCAGCCGCAACTGGTTCTGTTCGATGGCCATGCGCAGCGCATCTTCCAGCGCCAGGTCCTGAGGCGAACGCATCTGCTCCTCGCTGAAGAAACAGTAACGCCCCAGGCCACAGGCCTTTGCCCGCTGCAGCGCGATGTCGGCGCGCTGCAGCAGCGTATCGATCTCCTCGCCGTCGGCGGGAAACAGGCTGATGCCCAGGCATGCCGACAGCACGAGCGGGACATCGGCGATCCGGCAAGGTCGGTTCAGGATCGACAGCAGCCGCTGTGCCGATGCGGCGGCCTGCTCGGCATCGCACCAGGGCAACACCAGTGCGAAGGTATCCGCCGAGAGATGGGCGACGATGTCGCAAATACGCTGCTCCTGCCCGAGGCGCTGGGCGACCAGGCCCAGCAACTCATCCCCGCCGGTTCGGCCGAGGCACTGGTTGATCCGCTGGAAACGGTCCAGATCGACCAGCATCACGGCGAGCGGGCGCTTGTCGCTGCGCGCCTGGACCAGTGCCTGGGCGGCCCGGGTCCCTAGCAGGCTGCGGTTGGGCAATCCGGTCAGGTCGTCGTAGAACGCCAGCCGGTCGATACGGGCACGGTTTTCCTCACGCTCCAGGGCCAGCGCGCAGAGCGGCAGGCAGGTCTCGATCAGTTGCCGGTGCAGCGGGGTCGGCGCCGCCGTTTCCTGCGGCTGCACCGCGAGCACGGCGAGCACCCGGCCATCGCCGGCCTGTATCGGCGCCGCCCAGAAGCGGCTCGTGCCCCGCGATGCGGCGATGGCATGCAGGCTCCGGGGCACGGCCACATCGATAGCGATTGGCGCCGTGCAACCGTACAGACAGTCACCGGCCAGGCCCTCCAGCGCCTGGATCTGCCGTGCGGACAGGCCGGAGCCGGCCAGAGGGCGCAACGCCCCCTGCTCGTCGATGCGCAGAATGAAGGCCATCGCATCCGGCGCTATGCGCTCGATCTCCTGGCAGATCAGGCTCGCCTGCTCCGCCAGGGGGGCCGCGCGCAACAGGCTGGCGATTGCCTTCCCGGTAAGGTCCATGAGTTCGCGTGCGCTTGGCATAGGACGATTCGCTGTGATTTGTGGCCGGATGTAGGGCGGATCGCGGCTGGCAGCAGGCCCTAGAGCTTGAAGTGCATCACCATCTCGTTGAGTTCCACCGCCAGGCGTGACAGCTCGTTGCTGGCCGCGCTGGTCTGGTTGGCGCCTGCCGCGGCGCCGGTGGAAAGGTCGCGGATATTGATCAGGTTGCGATCCACCTCGCGTGTCACCTGGGCCTGTTCCTCCGCCGCGCTGGCGATCACCAGGTTGCGTTCGCTGATCTGCATCACGCTCTGGAAGATGTCCTCCAGTGCCTGGCCGGCGCTGCGAGTCGAATCCAGCGAGGACTGTGCCCTGCGGGTGCTGGTCGTCATCGACCCGACGGCCTCGTCGGTGCCGTTGCGGATGCGACCGATCATCTGTTCGATCTCGCCGGTCGATTCCTGGGTTCGCTGGGCCAGGGTGCGCACCTCGTCGGCGACCACGGCGAAGCCGCGCCCGGCCTCACCGGCACGTGCAGCTCGATGGCGGCATTGAGCGCCAGCAGGTTGGTCTGCTCCGATACGGCACGGATCACATCGAGCACCTTGCCGATGCTGTGTGCCTGCTCGGCCAACTCCCGCACCAGTTGCGAAGTGACCTCGATGTCCCGGGTCATCGCTTCCACCTCGGCGAGGGTGGCCTGCACCTGGACGCGGCTCTGCTGCGCCAGCTCATTGGAATCATTCGAAGCCTGCGCCGTGGACACCGCATTGCGCGCCACTTCATCCACGGCGGTGGTCATCTCGTTCACCGCGGTCGCCGCCTGTTCCAGCTCCTGGTGCTGTCGATGCAATCCACGATTGGACTCCTCGGTGACGGCACTGAGCTCTTCGGCAGCCGAGGCCAGTTGGTTCGAGGAATTGGTGATCCTGCCGATGGTTTCCCGCTGGCTTTCCTGCATGCGGGCGAGCGCAGCGAACAGCACGCCGATCTCGTTGGTCGAACGCACCTCGATCCGGCTGGTCAGGTCGCCGCCGGCGATGCGGCCGAAGATGCTGCCGACCTCGCGCAACGGAGCGAACACACGGGTGGCGATGAACCACCAGCAGCCGGCCGCCAGCAACAGGGTGATGGCGGTCAGCAGGATGGCTTCGGTCAGGGCCAGCGCATAACGGTCGCGGGCATCCTGCATGACGGCGGTGATATGCGCCTCCATCCGCTTCTCATAGGACTGCAGCACCTTGTCGAAATCGTCGTTCGCCGCCCGGGCCGTCAGGTTGACTTCGATGTAGCGACTCTGCGAGCCGCCTTGCAGGGCCTGCAGCTGTTCGTCCAGCGCCGCATGGTAAGCGGTGAACGCCTGTAGCAGCTCCTGCTCCAGGCTCTGCCAGGACACCCCGGCGCTGTTTCCGCTGAATGCATCGAAGGCGCTCTCCGCCTCGTCGACCAGTCTCCGGGTGATGGCCAGTGTGGCCTGGGCCTTGTCCAGTTCCCCGGCAGTGGTTTCCAGGAACGCCCCGGCCATGCCGACGCGGGCGCGCAACAGGCGGGCATAGGCGCGCTGCAGTTGGTCGTTGCGCTCGATGCCTTGCAGATACAGGTTCTGAATCTGCTCCATGCTGATCTTCGCGCCTCTCCAGGCGGTGAAGGTCGACACCAACAAAGCCACGATCAGCGTGCAAAGAACGATCGATATTCCTGTGCGTATTTTCAGGTTGGCCAGCATTCCCTTTCTCCCCACGAAAAACTCCAAGCGGCGCTCTAGATAGCACGTTGACAGCACAACTATCGCTCTCGGCTGTGACAGGGGTCAACAGGAAAATGACATATAACGTCTATCATGTAGACGCTAAACGTCCTTCGCTTGTGGAGCTTGCGCTCAGAAAATAACTCAAAACGTCATATGAAATGACGTGAGAGGCCAAGCGAATGAAGGACAGAGGACTGGTGTACGAAGTAGGCGCGACGATCGCCATCCGCCGCAGAGTGAAAGGCCTGACCCAGGCACAGGTAGCAGAAATCATGGGCGTCGAGAAGGAAACGATCAGCCGCATGGAAAACGGAGTGATATCACCGACACTGCCCCGGCTGCAGCAGATCGCCGAAATCCTCGAATGCTCGCCGAGCGATCTTTTCCGCAGCGGCCCCGCCAAAGCGGCCGACCACGCTCAATCCATCGGGGAAATGATTCAGGACCTGCCCGAGAACGAACGGATGCTGGTGGTGAGCTTCGTCAGCGAAGTGGTCAAGGTGTTCAAGGCCAGAGGGACTGCCTGTGGCGATGACGAGGAATAGCCTGTAACCGGCAGGCCGCACACAGGCCGGGCCGGGCCAGCTCACCTGAAATCCGCAGCATCAAGCCCACCTCGCACCTGGCATCACGTTCGCCGGGCTTCGCTACGCTCACCCCGACTTGCGAAGCTGGCGTTTCCGGCACCTGTATGCACCCAAGCGTCGCTCATTGCACGAGGATGCCGAAGCCTGCGCGATGGGTTCCGGTTCGCAGGGTGGGCAATGGCGAAGCCTTGCCCACGCGCGACGCGGATCATTCTTTTGCCCACCGTAGGAGGAGCCCGCTTGCGGGCGATCGGACGCAACGCCGATGATCGCGGCAAGGACTCGGCGTCCTCCCGGTCTCCTACGGGTGCGGTATGCACACAGCGGCTTGCTCGGGGAATGATCTGAGGCCGCCCCTGAAACCCGTGCAGACCACTAGCGTCGGACGATCAGCCCTGGCGTGCCACACGCGTCAGTTCGCGGATGCACTCTTGCAGCGCCTCCGCCGCAGGTGCCTGGATCACCGCCAGGTCGAAGCTGTCGTTGGCGAAACGCGCCAACGACTCATCCGCCGCCGCGAACTGCACGAGCAATGCCCTGGCTTTGCCGTTGCGACGCGGCCAGCCGTCGAGATAACGCAGCAGAGACGGCTGGTGGGCGCCGCCGAGGAGAACTTTCGAATGGGATCGGAACGGCCCGCTGGTGATCGGGGCCAGGCGCAACTGGGTATGCTTCACGTTCATGCTGTTCGACTTCCGCCTCGGGGATTCCGCTGGGCAGCGGTGGGAGGCGACACCGGAACCAGCGCTTTAGCGGTATTTCGAAGCCATCGGCTCCAGGCGCCCCGCAAGTAGCTGACTAAATCGGCGCATGGACCGAACTTTAGGAAGCCGACCGCCGGCTGTCAATCGCCAATATTCCGTCCGAGCACCCGCTGCGCTGCCATTGGCGCCCCCTAGGCGCCCCGGAACTTGCACCATGACGGCGCAAGCCGCTGCATAACGGTGCGCCACATATCCCGCCCTGGCGTGAGTGATCGCATACAAACCCTTGAAAACAAAGGTTTTGCCAAGTTGGCACAGCCTCTGCAATGCGAATGGCGAAGAACATACGACCTGACCCTCAACGTGGAGCGGCAGGTTTCCCGACTGAGCGGGACACGGACAAAGGCGTCCTCACTGGGTAACCAGTGGGACGCCTTTTTTGTTGTTGAAATTTTGGTGCCGGAGCAACGGCAACCAGCAGACCGACCCGGTGCGGAGAACGGCATGAAGAAACTCAAACTGGTGATGATCGGCAACGGCATGGCCGGCGTGCGAACCCTCGAGGAGCTGCTCAAGCTCACCTCCGAGCTCTACGACATCACGGTGTTCGGCGCCGAGCCGCACCCGAACTACAACCGCATCCTGCTTTCCCCCGTCCTGGCCGGCGAGCAACAGTTCGAAGAAATCGTGCTCAATGACCTGAACTGGTATGCCGAGAACGACATCCGCCTGATGCTCAATCGCAAGGTGGTGAAGATCGATCGCGCCCGGCGCCGGGTCATCGCCGACGATGGCAGCGAAGCAGAATACGACCGCCTGCTCATCGCCACTGGCTCCAACCCGTTCATCCTGCCGATCCCCGGCAACAACCTGCAGGGCGTGATCGGCTACCGCGACATCGCCGACACCCAGGTGATGATGGAGACCGCCAAGACCCACAAGCATGCTGTGGTCATCGGTGGCGGGCTGCTCGGCCTCGAGGCGGCCAACGGCCTCAAGCTGCGCGGCATGGACGTCACCGTTGTGCACATCGGCGACTGGCTGATGGAGCGCCAGCTGGACAAGACCGCTGGCACCCTGCTGCAGACCGCGCTGGAAAGCCGGGGGCTGAAGTTCCTCCTGCCCAAGCACACCGCCGAGCTGCTGGACAATGGCGAAGGCCGCGTCTGCGCGGTCAAGTTCAAGGACGGCGAGGTGATTCCCGCCGACCTGGTGGTGATGGCCGCCGGCATCCGCCCCAGCAGCGAGCTGGCCGAACAGGCCGGCATCCCCTGCAACCGCGGCATCCTGGTCAACGACACCCTGCAGACCTACGACCCGCGCATCTACGCTGTCGGCGAGTGCGCCAACCACCGCGGCATCGCCTACGGCCTAGTCGCCCCGCTGTTCGAGCAGGCCAAGGTCTGCGCCAACCACCTGGCAATGCTCGGCTTCTCCCGCTACCTGGGTTCGGTGACCTCGACCAAGCTCAAGGTCACCGGTATCGACCTGTTCTCCGCCGGCGACTTCATCGGCAGCGAAGGCACCGAGACCATCACCCTCTCCGACCCCATCGGCGGCGTCTACAAGAAGCTGGTGATCAAGGACGACGTGCTGGTCGGTGCCTGCCTCTACGGCGACACCGCCGACGGCGGCTGGTACTTCCGCCAGGTGCGCGAAGGGCAGAACGTCAGCGAGATCCGCGACCACCTGATGTTCGGCGAGAACGCCATCGGCGATGCCGGCCATCAGGGCCAGAACAAGGCCATGTCGATGCCCGACGACATGGAGGTCTGCGGCTGCAACGGCGTGTGCAAGGGCACCATCGTCAAGGCGATCCAGGAACACGGGCTGTTCTCGGTCGACGAGGTGAAGAAACATACCAAGGCCGCCAGCTCCTGCGGCTCCTGCGCCGGGCTGGTCGAGCAGATCCTGATCAACACCGTCGGCGGCGCCGCCGACGTCAAGCCGAAGAGCGAGAAGGCCATCTGCGGCTGCAGCGACCTCAACCACGGGCAGGTGCGCAAGGCGATTCGCGAACACCACCTGACCAGCATTCCGGCAGCCATGGCCTTCATGGAATGGCGCACGCCCAATGGCTGCGCCACCTGCCGCCCGGCGTTGAACTACTACCTGATCTCCACCTGGCCGGGCGAAGCCAAGGACGATCCGCAGTCGCGCTTCATCAACGAACGCGCCCACGCCAACATCCAGAAGGACGGCACCTATTCGGTGGTGCCGCGGATGTGGGGCGGCGTCACCAATGCCGCCGAGCTGCGGCGCATCGCCGACGTGGCGGACAAGTACCAGGTGCCGATGGTCAAGGTCACCGGCGGCCAGCGCATCGACCTGCTGGGCATCAGGAAAGAAGACCTGCCGGGCGTCTGGAAGGACCTGGACATGCCCTCCGGCCACGCCTACGGCAAGTCCATCCGCACCGTGAAGACCTGTGTCGGCAGCGAATTCTGCCGCTTCGGCACGCAGAACTCGACGCAGATGGGCATCGACCTGGAGCACGCGCTGTTCAACATGTGGTCGCCGCACAAGGTCAAGCTGGCGGTCTCCGGTTGCCCGCGCAACTGCGCCGAATCCGGCATCAAGGACGTCGGCATCATCGGCGTGGACTCCGGCTGGGAGCTGTACATCGGTGGCAACGGCGGCATCAAGACCGAGGCCGGCGAGTTCTTCGTCAAGGTCCGCACCGCCGAGGACGTCATGGAATACAGCCTGGCGTTCCTGCAGCTCTACCGCGAGGAGGCCTTCTATCTCGAACGCACCGTGCACTACCTGCAGCGCGTTGGCATGGACCACATCAAGAAGGCCGTGCTGGACGATGCCGAGCGGCGCAAGGCGCTGCACCAGCGCCTGCTGTTCTCGCTCTCCTTCGAGCAGGACCCGTGGCAGGAGCAGCTCTCCAAGCCACAGCTGAAGAAGGAATTCGAGCGCATCGCGGTCAAGCAGCTGGAAACCGAAAACGCCTGAATATTTGCGGCTTTACCGACTGGAGAAACGACATGAACTGGCTCGATATCTGCGCACTGGATGAGATCAACCCGCTCGGCTCGCGCATCGTCGCCGGCCCCAAGGGCGACATTGCCATTTTCCGCACCTCGGACGATCAGGTCTTCGCCCTCGACGACCGCTGCCCGCACAAGGGCGGTCCGCTGTCGCAGGGGATCATCTACGGCAAGCAGGTCGCCTGCCCGCTGCACAACTGGCAGATCGACCTCGAAAGCGGCGAGGCGCTGGCCCCCGATGTCGGCTGTGCGCATCGCCACGAGGCGCGCATCGAGAACGGCCGCGTGCTGCTGGCGCTGAACATGCGCGGGGAATGCGCAGCGTAGGCTGGGCAACGCTCCGCTTGCCCACCAATTTCTTCGCGCGATGACGGTGGAAAACGCTACGCGGTTTTCCACCCCACGATAACCTCCTGGAGACGACGCCATGCGTATGACAACCGCCTCGACCTGCTGCTACTGCGGTGTCGGCTGTGGCGTGCTGATCGAGCACGACGGCGAGCGCATCCTCGACGTGGCCGGTGACCCCAAGCATCCGGCCAACTTCGGCAAGCTCTGCAGCAAGGGCTCGACCCTGCACCTGACCGGCGATCGCGATGCCCGCGCGCTGTATCCCGAGCTGCGCCTGGGCAAGGCCCTGGCCCGCAGCCGGAGCGACTGGGACAGCGCCCTGGAGCACGCCGCCAACGTATTCGCCGAGACCATCCGCGAGCACGGCCCGGACAGCGTGGCCTTCTACGTCTCCGGCCAGTTGCTGAGCGAGGATTACTACGCCTTCAACAAGCTGGCCCGCGCCTTGGTGGGCACCAACAACATCGACTCCAACTCGCGGCTGTGCATGTCCTCGGCGGTGGTCGGCTACAAGCGCAGCCTGGGCGCCGACGCCCCGCCCTGCTCCTACGAGGACATCGAGCAGAGCGATTGCCTGCTGATCGCCGGCAGCAACATGGCCTACGCGCATCCGGTGCTGTTTCGCCGCCTGGAGGAAGCCAAGGCGCGGCGGCCGGAGATGAAGATCATCGTCGTCGATCCGCGGCGCACCGACACCTGCGAGCTGGCCGACCTGCACCTGGCGATCCAGCCGGGCACCGACGTCGCCCTGTTCCATGGCCTGCTGCACATCCTGATGTGGGAAGGCTGGATCGACCGGCGCTTCATCGATGCCCACACCGAAGGCTTCGACATCCTGAAAAGCCTGGTGCGCGACTACAGTCCGGCGATGGTCGCCGACCTCTGTGGCATCGCCGTCGAAGACCTGCAAAGCTGCGCGCGGCTGATCGGCAGTGCGCCCGCGTTCCTCAGCCTCTGGTGCATGGGGCTGAACCAGTCCACCGCCGGCAGCGCCAAGAACAGCGCGCTGATCAACCTGCACCTGGCCACCGGCCAGATCGGCCGCCCCGGCGCCGGCCCCTTCTCCCTCACCGGCCAGCCGAACGCCATGGGCGGTCGCGAAACCGGCACTCTGGCCAACCTGCTGCCGGGCCATCGCGACGCGGCGAACGCCTCCCACCGCAGTGAAGTCGCCGACCACTGGGGCATCGAGCAGTTGCCGAAGAGCCCCGGGCTGTCCGCCATCGAACTGTTCGAGGCGGTACGCGACGGCAGGATCAAGGCGCTGTGGATCGCCTGCACCAACCCGGCACAATCGCTGCCGGACCAGCAGAAGATCCATGAAGCCCTGGCCGCCTGCCCCTTCGTGGTGGTCCAGGAAGCCTTCTTCACCACCGAGACCTGCCGCCACGCCGACCTGCTGCTGCCCGCCGCCAGCTGGGGCGAGAAGGAAGGCACGGTGACCAATTCCGAACGTCGCGTCAGCCATGTGCGCCGCGCCGTACCGGCGCCGGGCGAGGCGCGCGCCGACTGGGCGATCACCTGCGATTTCGCCCGGCGCCTGGAGCGCCGCCTGCGCCCCGGCCAGCCGAGCCTGTTCGCCTTCGACAGCGCCGAAGCATTGTTCGAGGAGTACAAGCCGCTCACCGCCGGCCGCGATCTCGACTACAGCGGCCTGAGCTATGCGTTGATCGACGCCCTGGGTCCGCAGCAATGGCCCTTCCCGGCCGGCAGCGAACAGGGCACCGCGCGGCTTTATGGCGACGGTGCGTTCCCTACCGCCAATGGCCGGGCGCGCTTTATCGCCGAGCAGTTCCAGGCGCCGAAGGAAAAGCGCGAGGCGCGCTTCCCGCTCACCCTCAACACCGGCCGCCTGCGCGATCAGTGGCATGGCATGAGTCGCACCGGCACCGCGGCGCGGCTGTTCGGCCATGTCGAGGAAGCGCTGCTCGGCATGAGCGGCGACGACATGCGTCGGCGGCGCCTGCTCGATGGCCAACTGGTGAAGGTGAAAAGCCGGCGCGGCAGCCTGATCCTGCCGGTACAAAAGGACGACAGCCTGCGCACCGGCCAGGCGTTCCTGCCGATGCACTGGGGCGATCGCTTCCTCAAGGGTCTGGGCAGCAACGTGCTGACCCTGGCCAGCGTCGACCCACTGTCGAAACAACCCGAGCTCAAGCATGCCGGCATCGAAGTCGAGCCGGTCGAGCTGCCCTGGCAATTCTTCGCCCTGGTGGAAGGCACGGTACAGGAACGCTTCGAGGCGCTGCGGCCGTTGTTCGAGCGCTTCGCCTATGCCAGTTTCAGCCTCGGCGGGCGCGAGCGGCCGGCGCTGCTGATCCGCGCCGCCGGCAACACGGCGCCTGCCGCCGCGGAACTGGAAACCATCGACCGTCTGCTCGGCCTCGACCAGGGCCCAGTGCTGGCCTATGACGACCCCCGCCGCGCCGTCGGCAAGCGCGTGCGCATCGAGGACGGCCGCATCGTCGCCCTGCGCCTGGCCGGCGAGACCGCCGCACGCCAGTGGCTCAGGGCCTCTGGGAAAACGGCACGGCCGACGCCGAGCTGCGCCGCTGGCTGCTCGCCCCGCTCAGCGCGCCGCCTGGCGGCACGGCTGCCGGCAGCGAACGCACGCTGTGCAACTGCATGAACGTCAGCCAGAGCGCGGTCCGTGCCGGCATCGAGCGCGGTCTCGACCTCGCCGGGCTCAAGCAGGAACTGGGCTGCGGCACCAGCTGCGCTCGTGCGTCCCCGAGATCAAGCGCCTGCTGGCCAGCCAGCCGGCGCCGGCGCATCCGTAGCTGGAAACACGCAGGGCTTTTCATCCGATACAAACTCCCGCGCGGTCAACGCTTCGCGGTTATCGACCCAACACGAGGATTCGTTCATGAGCGCAAAAGTCTGGCTGGTGGGCGCTGGCCCTGGCGATCCGGAACTGCTGACCCTCAAGGCCGTGCGGGCACTGGGCGAGGCCGACATCGTCATGATCGACGACCTGGTCAACCCCGCCGTCCTCGAGCACTGCCCGAACGCCCGGGTGATCCCGGTGGGCAAGCGCGGCGGCTGTCGCTCCACGCCGCAGGCGTTCATCCACCGGCTGATGCTGCGCTATGCCCGCCAGGGCAAATGCGTGGTGCGCCTCAAGGGCGGCGATCCGTGCATCTTCGGTCGCGGCGGCGAGGAAGCCGAGTGGCTCGGCGCGCGCGGCATCGAGGTCGAGCTGGTCAACGGCATCACCGCCGGGCTGGCTGGCGCCACCCAGTGCGGCATATCCCTGACCCAGCGCGGCGTCGCCCGCGGCGTGACCCTGGTCACCGCACACACCCTGGATGACAGCAGCCCCGAATGGCAGGCCCTGGCGCAGAGCGGCACCACGCTGGTGGTGTACATGGGGGTGAGCAAACTGGAGCAGGTACAGGCCGGCTTGCTGGAAGGTGGCCTCGCCGCTTCGACACCGGTGGCGATGATCGAAAACGCCTCGTTGCCACAGCAGCGCGAATGCCGCTCCAGCCTGGCCGGCATGTGCCGCGACGCCCGGACGTTCCAGTTGAAGAGCCCGGCGATCCTGGTGATCGGCGAAGTGGCCGCGCAAGCTGCCGTGTCGACCCTCGGCAAGCGCGCCGGCTAGAAACCCGGCACCGGCCAGAAACGAAAACGCGGCCCCGAGGGGCCGCGTTTTTTAATTCGCCACGACGCTCACGTCTGGCTGACGCAGCTTCTCCGGCTTGATCAGGAAGCGCGCCAGGGCCGGCAGCAGCCAGATCGCGCCGACCATGTTCCAGAGGAACATGAAGGTCAGCATCAGGCCCATGTCGGCCTGGAACTTGATCGCCGAGAACACCCAGGTCACCACACCGATGGCCAGGCACACGCCGGTGAAAATCACCGCCTTGCCGGTGGACTTCAGCGTCTGGTAGTAGGCTTCCTGCAGGGTCAGGCCCTGGCGCAGGAAGGACTCCAGGCGGCTGTAGATGTAGATGCCGTAGTCCACACCGATACCCACGCCCAGGGCGATCACCGGCAGGGTGGCGACCTTCACGCCGATGCCCATGAAGGCCATCAGCGCGTTGCCGAGGATCGAGGTCAGCACCAGCGGCAGGATCACGCAGAGCGTGGCCGCAACGGAGCGGAACGTCAGCAGGCACATGAAGCTCACCGCCGCGTAGACCGCGATCAGCATGGTGGTTTCCGACTCGGCGATGACCTCGTTGGTGGCCGCCTCGATACCGGCATTACCCGCCGCCAGCACGAACTCCAGCCCTTCGCGGTTGTTTTCCTCGGCGAAATCCTTCGCCGCCGCGACCACGTGCTCCAGCGTCTCGGCCCGGTGATCGTTGAGGAACACCAGCACCGGCGCCAGCGAACAGTCGCTGTTGTACATGCCTTCGGCACGGGCGATGGAGTTGTTCAGTACGTGCTGGTTGCGCGACAGCGTCTCCCACTTGAGGCTGCCCTCGTTCATGCCCTTGATGCCCTGGCGCGCCACCGACACCATCGACACCGCCGACTGCACGCCCTCGGTGTTCTGCATCTTCCACATCAGCTCGTCCATGGCGGCCAGCGTGTCGTAGTGCGAGCAGCCTTCCGGCGCGGTCTTGACCATCACCACCAGCACGTCGGAACTGGTCGAGTAGTTGCGAATGACGAAGTCGTTGTCCAGGTTGTAGCGCGAGTCCGGGTGCAGCTCCGGGGCGCCCTGGTCGAGGTCGCCGATCTTCAGGTTCTGGCCGTACCAGAGTCCGCCGGCCAGCGCCAGCATGGCGATGACGATGGAGATCGGGGCCACGGTCGGGCTGGCGAAGCTGGACAGCAGGCGCCAGAACGGATGATCGTGCGCCGCCTCTTCGCGGGCCTGCTTGATGGCCTTCTGGCTGATACCCATGTAGGAAATCGCCACCGGCAGCAGGATGAGGTTGGTGAGGATGATCACCGCCACACCCAGCGAGGCGCCGATGGCCAGTTCGCGGATCACCCCGATATCGATCAGCAGCAGCGTGACGAAGCCCACCGCGTCGGACAGCAGCGCCACCATCCCCGGAACGAACAACTGGCGGAATGCCAGGCGCGCGGCGGTCACCGAATCGTCGGTATAGCCCGAAGCCATGGCGATACCGTTGATCTTCTGCACCCCATGGGAAATACCGATGGCGAACACCAGGAACGGCACCAGCATCGAATAGGGGTCGAGGCCGAAGCCCAAGGTGTGCAACAAGCCCAGTTGCCAGGCCACCGCGATCAGGGTGGTGACCACCACCGCAATGGTGCTCTTCAGGCAACGGGTGAACCACAGCAGCAGTGCGAAGGTAATGCCGATGGCGACGATGAAGAACAGTGCCACACCGACCAGGCCATCGATCAGGTCACCGACCTTCTTGGCGAAGCCGATGACATGCACCTTCACATTGGGGTTCTGCGCCTGGTACTTGTCGCGGATCTTCTCTTCCAGTTCATGGGAGAACTGCCGGTAATCCAGCTTGATCTGCCTGCCTGGTCCTCGGGGTCCGGATAGGATTCGAGCAGCGGCACGTCGATGATGCTGGACTTGAAGTTGTTCGCCACCAGGCGGCCGATCTGCCCGGACTTGAGGATGTTGTCGCGCAGGTCCTCGAGGCTCTCCGGCGAACCGTCGTAGGTCTGCGGAATCACCTCGCCGCCGGCGAAGCCTTCCTCGGTGACCTCGGTCCAGCGCACGCTGGGGCTCCACAGCGACTTCATGTTGGAGCGGTCGACGCCGTGGATGTAGAACACCTCGTCATGGATCTGCCGCAGCGTCTCCATGTACTCCTTGGAGAAGATGTCACCCTCCACGGCCTCCACCGAAATGCGCACGGTGTTGCCGAGGTTGGCCAGATCGTTCTGGTGCTCGAGCATCTTCTGGATATAGGGATGCCCCAGCGGGATCATCTTCTCGAAGCTGGTCTGCGGGCGAACCTGGGCCGCCTGATAGAACAGGAAGACGCTGATCAGCGCGCAGAGGACGACCACTGCCGGCCGGTTGTTGAAAATCAGGCGCTCGAGAAACGACGCCGGTTTCTGATGATGCTTGGTCATGCAAACTCTCCCGGCTTATTGTTTTGGGGCCAGATCCGCGCCCGATGGCGAGGCGATGCGCACACCACCCTGCCCTACCAGGATCAGGTTGCCTTCCGAAGCGGAGGTGACGCCCGACAGCGAACGACGATCGGGCCGGCTATAGACCTTGAAGGTGCGGCCCTGGTCGTTGCTGGTCAGCACTACGCCGCCATGCCCGACCACCACGATGCGCCCATCGCTCAGCAGGCTGCCGTCGGCCAGGCCGGACTCCAGTGCGTAGCCGTTGCCATTGCTGAGCTCGATCGGGTTCCAGCTATCGCCGAAATCGTCCGAACGGAACAGGTGGCCGCGCAGGCCGAAGGCGATCACCACGCCGGGCTCGGAGCCGCCGATCACGCCGAAGAACGAGCCTGATAAGGCGACTCGACCGTTTCCCAGGTCTGGCCCAGGTCGCTGGAGCGGAACATGCCGCCCATCTCGCCGACGATGAACAGGCCGGAGCCTTCGATATGGGCGATGGCGTTCAGGTGAAAGCCATCCTCGTTGTCCAGGCGGTCGCTGATGTCGTCCCAGTTCTGGCCGCCATCGGTGGTTTCGATCAGCGCGCCGTAGGCGCCGACGGCGATGCCGTGCCGCTCGTTCTCGAACCAGACGTCGAGCAACGGCGCCTCGCGCTCGCGCTCCTCGTACTGCACCGCCCAGCTTTCACCGCCATCGGCGGTGGCCAGCACCAGCGCATCGTGCCCCACCGCCCAGCCG
This sequence comes from Pseudomonas sp. BAY1663, assembly GCF_000582595.1. Lineage (NCBI taxonomy): Bacteria > Pseudomonadati > Pseudomonadota > Gammaproteobacteria > Pseudomonadales > Pseudomonadaceae > Pseudomonas > Pseudomonas sp. BAY1663. The sequence goes on along the minus strand of NZ_AZSV01000001.1, from coordinate 82,143 downwards.
TGCTTGGCGTCGGCGAAGTCGATGGCCGTCAGCAGTTGGCGGGTCGGCACCTTGGCCTGGCTCCAGCTCCTGCCCGCGTCATCGGAATAGAGAATGTGGCCACGATCCCCCGCGGCGACAAGGCGTTCGCCGGCCTGGGTGATATCGAGAAGAAGAGTGGAAACGGCTTTTGCCGACTCGATCGAGTAGCGCGTCTGAGTGTCCGTAGCGGCCTGCACCGCCATCGGCGCAGTGGCCAGCAGCAGAAGCGAGACGACACCGCAGAGCGAGAGCACACTGGCTAGCGACGAATGAAAGCGCGATGCCCCGAGGTGGGTTGCGACCACCGCACGGCCGGATAGTGTGCGCCGCAGAACGGGCTCACTCATACATACCCCCTTTATTCTTATTAGGTAAGGCCTGTTGTGGCAGGCGCAGCCATGCTAGCCAGCTTTATCGAGCGCTTACAATTGGCCGGACGTTATGTTTTGTTAACTCTCAGCCGATGATTATCGGCCGATCAGCGACGCTGATGGAGCGAAAGGCCATCACGCAGAGACGGCGTGCGCACACCGAACCCGCAGAGCCGGCTTGCTGGCGATCCGCCGTAACGCCGACGATCGCCAGCAAGGCCTGGGCGTCCCCAGGCCTACAAATCCCGTGGGCTCGGCCCACCGAGGAAGAAGCCGGCCGCCCGGCTCATCCTCAACTGCCGGAGCGAACCTCAGGCCAGGCTCTTGCTCACCACTTCGTAGACGTCGCTGGACAGCTCGCCGGAGGCCAGGATGCGCTCCAGCTCATGCTTCATCAGTGCCTGGCGCGCAGCATCGTACTTGCGCCAGCGAGTCAGCGGCGCCAGCAGGCGCGAGGCGATCTGCGGATTCAGCGCGTTGAGCACGATCACCTGCTCGGCGAGGAAGCGGTAGCCCGCGCCATCGACCCGGTGGAAGTTGACCAGGTTCTGGTTGGCGAACGCGCCGATCAGCGCGCGCACCTTGTTCGGGTTCTTCAGGGTGAACGCCGGGTGCTTCATCAGTTGCTGGACGCGCTCCAGGCCGCCGGGCAAGGGGTTGCCGGCCTGCACGCTGAACCACTGGTCCATGACCAGCGGATTGTCCTTGAAGTGCTCGGCGAAGGCCTGCAACGCCTTGTCGCGCTCGGCCTCGAACGGCGAGTTGACCAGTACCGCGAGGGCGGTGAGGCGCTCGGTCATGTTGTCGGCCTGCTCGAACTGCTCCAGGCAGGCCTCGAGCACCTCGGTCTTCTCGCTCAGCATCAGGTAGGACAGCGCGATGTTCTGCAGCGCGCGACGCGCAAAGTGCTCGGCAGAGGCGACATAGACCGTGTTGCGCGAAGTCTCCCGATTGGCCTGGTAGCGCTGCCACAGCGGCTCGAACAATGCCTCGGCGATACGCTTGCGGGCAAACTCTCGGGCGGCGTGAATGGCGTCCACGTCGGCCACTTCGCTGATCTCGGTGAGATAGGCTTCGCCTGGCAGCGAGAGCATCTCGGCGACCATCGCCGCGTCCAGCGTCTCGTTCGCCAGCAGGCTGCGCAGTGCCTCGACCAGACGCTCGTCCAGCGCCAGTGCCTCACCACGCTGACGCTGGCCGATCAGCTCCTGCAGCACCTGCACCGACAGCTGCTGACCGGCCTCCCAACGGTTGAAGCCGTCGGAATCGTGCTGCATGAGGAACATCAGCTGATCGCGGCTGTAGGGATACTCCAGCTTCACCGGCGCGGAAAAGCCGCGCAGCAGAGACGGCTGCGGGCGCTCGGGCACGTCGACGAAGGTGAAGTTCTGCTCGGCCTCGGTGACCGCCAGTACGCGGCTGGTGCCCTGGGCCTGCGCCTCACCTTGCAGGCGCAGCGGCAAATCGCTGCCATCGGCGGCCAGCAGGCCCAGCGCCAGCGGAATCACGAACGGCTCCTTGGTCGGCTGGCCCGGCGTCGGCGGGCAGCTCTGGCGGAGCGTCAGGCGGTAGGTCTGCGCCGCCGCATCGTAGTGCTCGCTGACCGCCAGGCGCGGCGTGCCGGCCTGGCTGTACCAGCGCTTGAACTGCGACAGATCGGCGCCGTTGGCATCCTCCATCGCCTTGACGAAATCATCGACGGTCACTGCCTGGCCGTCGTGGCGCTCGAAGTACAGGTCGCTGCCCTTGCGGAAGCCGTCCTTGCCGAGCAGCGTCTGGATCATGCGCACCACTTCGGCACCCTTTTCGTAGACGGTCAGGGTGTAGAAGTTGGAGATCTCGATGAAGGACTCCGGGCGCACCGAGTGAGCCATGGGGCCGGCGTCTTCGGCGAACTGGTGGGTGCGCAGGTAGGCAACGTCCTCGATGCGCTTGACCGTCGGCGAATTCATGTCGGCGGAAAACTGCGAGTCGCGGAAGACGGTGAAGCCCTCTTTCAGCGACAGCTGGAACCAGTCGCGGCAGGTCACGCGGTTGCCCGACCAGTTATGGAAATACTCGTGGGCGACGATCGCCTCGACGCGCTGGTGCGCGGCGTCGGTGGCGGTTTCGGCGCGGGCCAGCACGGCGCTGGAGTTGAAGATGTTGAGGCCTTTGTTCTCCATCGCGCCCATATTGAAGTCGTTCACCGCGACGATCATGAAGATGTCCAGGTCGTACTCGCGACCGTAGGCCTCCTCGTCCCACTTCATGGACTTCTTCAGGCTGTCCATGGCGTGCTGGCACTTGTCGATGTTTTCCGGCTCGACGTAGATGCGCAGCGCCACGTCGCGCCCGCTCATCGTGCGGAAGCTGTCCTCGACGCACCAGAGGTCGCCCGCGACCAGGGCGAACAGGTAGGCCGGCTTCTTGAACGGGTCCTCCCAGGTCGCCCAGTGACGGCCATCGTCCTCGCTGCCACTGGCGATCGGATTGCCGTTGGAGAGCAGCACCGGATAGGCCTTCTGCTCGGCGCTCACGGTGGTGGTGAACTTGCTCATCACGTCCGGACGATCGAGGTAGTAGGTGATCTTGCGGAAGCCCTCGGCCTCGCACTGGGTGCAGAACATGCTGCCGGACTTGTACAGCCCCTCCAGCGCGGTGTTGCTCTCCGGGTGGATGCACACGCTGCTGTCGACGACGAAGGCGTCGCTGTCCGGCTGCAGGGTCAGGCAATCCTCGCCGAGCTGATAGTCGCCCAGGCCCAGCTCGCGGTCGTTCAGCGCAAGCGACAGCAGTTCCAGCTCCTGGCCGTGCAGCTCCAGCGGTGGCAGCTTGCCGGCCGGCCGCTCGGGGTTGCGGCGCATCACCAGCTGGGCATGCACCAGGGTGCGGTCCTCGTACAGCTCGAAGGTCAGGTGGGTTTCATCGATCAGGTACTCGGGCGCCTGGTAATCCTTCAGATGAATGACTTTCGGTTGTTCGGTGCGCATGGAAACCTCGTCGGCTGAGCTTCAAGCGGCAAGCTTCAAGCGGGAAAGTGGCGATGGTGCCAGCCCCGTGGGCCGGGCTGCGAATGGTTCGAGCTTAACGTCTGTCGCGGCGGACTTGTAGGGTGGAAAACGGCGCAGCCTTTTCCACGCTGTTGTTCCAGGCCACTCGCTCATCCTTGAGCCTGTTATCGGTGGATAAGCAAAGCGTTATCCACCCTACGCAGTGGCACTGGCGGCCACCTGGTAGGCGGTGAACTTGCGGATATTGATCACGCCGGTATCCAGGATCAGGTATTGACCTTGATGCCCTTGAGCGTGCCCTCCACCACCGGTGTCTTGTCCAGGTCGAGACTGACCACCTTGGTCGGGTAGGCCTCCACCGGGTAGCGGATCTCCACCACCTCGGCATCGCTCAGCGGCTGGATCGCCTGCAGGCCGAAGCGCTGCTGCAGGTAGCGCAGGCCTTCGGCGCAGGCGTCGAAGATGCGTTCACGGGTCTCGAACAGGTCCACCGGCTCGGCATCGCCCTTGAGCAGTGCGCGCCAGTTGGTGCGATCGGCCACCTGGCTGCGCAGCAGGTCCTCCACCAGGCCTGACTGCTGCCGGGTCGCCACCCGCATGATCGGCAGCGCCTGGCTGGCGCCCTGGTCGAGCCAGCGCGTCGGCAGCTGGCTGGCGCGGGTGATGCCGACCTTGATGCCCGAGGAATTGGCCAGGTAGACCACGTGATCGGTCATGCAGAACTGCGTGCCCCAGTCCGGATCGCGGCAGGTGCCCAGTTCGTGATGGCATTTCTCCGGGCTGACGATGCAGGTGTCGCACTGCGGCAACTTCTTGAAACAAGGGTAGCAATAGCCCTGGCTGAAGCTCTTGTTGGTCTTGCGCCCGCAATGGCTGCAATGGATGGCGCCGAGGTACTCCAGGCGCAGGGTCTTGCCGATCAGCGGATTGACCGGCACCAGCCCTTCACCGAGGCGAAAGGCGTACTGCACCGGCACGCCCGATTCGAGCTGAACCGACATCTTCTCCAGCGCACCGCGTCCGAGCTCCAGCATCAGTGGCGGGTCCCGGAGGCCGGCTCGAACAGGCTGGTATCGATGGGCGCCTCGGCCTTCTTGCTCTTGGAGCCACACTCTGCCCCGCCCATGTAACCGGTGCGCTCTTCTTCCGGAAGATTCTTCATTTCCCAGGCGATGATCGCCTGCATGCAGGTTTCCTTCTGCTCGGGCGTGAGCTTGCGGCCGTCAGCCCATTTGCCCAGCTCGATGGCCTGCTTGAGGCTCGCGTAGATTTCGGGGGTGATGTTTTCGGCGGTTTGGATAAAGGACGACATGGCCAGCTCCCAGGGAAACGAACCGGCATTCTAGCGGAAAATAGCGGCATGCTTCAGGCTGGAAGCTGGAAGCTTCGGGGTGTCTTGCATCGGAGATCGAGAACATCGCCCCGAGGGCGGGCCTCCCACAAAAGCAGCCGGCCGCACGCCGAACCCCGTGGGAGGCGCGCCCTCGCGGCGATTGCAGGCCGCAGGACTGCCAAAAGCTCAAAGCATTGCCGAAAGGCGGCGCCGCTACCGCCCGCTCGCCTTGCGCGCCAGCAGCCCACCGATAATGCCGGTGACGCAACCGGCGACCAGCCCGCCGACGTGCGCGGCATTGGCGATCGCCAGCGTGCCGAAACTCAGCACCTCGATCACCCCGCTCAGGCACACCACCAGCCAGATCAACATCAGCACCACCACGCCCGGCGGCAGCCGGTAGGCGTTGTCCGGGGCGAGCTTCTGGAACAGCCAGCAATGACCGAGCAGACCGTAGAGCACGCCGGACAGCCCGCCGAAGATACCCGGGCCGCCGAACAGGTACTGGGCGAAATTGGAAACCAGGCCGAATAGCAGGGTCAGCGCCAGCAGCATCCAGGCGCCCTGGCGGAATTCGATGCGCCGTCCCAGCTCCCAGTACCACATGCCGTTCATCGCCAGGTGGAGGATGCCGAAGTGCACGAAGATCGGCGTGATCAACCGCCACCATTGCCCCGCCGCGAGCCCCTGCTCGAGCGTGGCGAAATAGGCGTATTCGCCATCGATGCGGAAGTCCGTGAAGGTCAGCCAGCGGATCACCGCGAAATTCTCGCCGAGCAGGGTGAGCCCCGCGACGACCAGTGTCAGCAGCAGGATCGCCGAGGTGAAGGGATTCGCCCGTAGCGCCGCGCCCAGGCCACCGCGACGGCGGGCCGGCTGTTCGGCGACCAGCGCGCCGTCGCCGGCGGGGTAACGCGCATAGAGGTCGCGCACCTGCTCGACCACCGCGGCCGGTACCCGCAACACCTGCTGGTCGCCCTCCTCGGAAACCCGGCACGGTACCCGCAGGCGCCGCAACAGGGCGATGAAGCCGCTCAGGTCTTCCGACAGCGGCAGGCGCAGGGCCTCGACCACGGCGGCACTCACCGGAACACCGCGCAGACGTCGACCCAGACGAATTTGGCCGGGTCCAGACGGGTTTCCTGATCCAGCCGATAGGCCACCAGCTTGCCGTTCTTCACCGCGCTGTAATCCAGGCAGGCCAGGTTGTCGCGCAGCGGCCCCGGCTGCCCGCGACGCCAGTAATGGCCGACGAACAGCAGCGGTTCGTCCGGCCCGTAGAGGAACAGACGGTTCTTCTGCTGCTGCGACAGCGGCAGGCGCGCCGCGTGCTCCGGCAGGCCACCGGGCTGGAACACCACGTCACCGTAGGTCTGCGGGTTCTCTTCCCAGAACTTGGTGCGGAAGAAGGTCCGCACGAAGCCCTCCTCGCTGGTCAGCGTCATGCCCTGCGGCAGCGGCATGTCGGTGCCGCGCAGCAGGCGGTCCAGCGCCTGGCAGATGAAGCTGCCGGGCAGGCCGGCCTCGCGCAGGATCGCCGGGTTGATCCGTCCCTCGTCGAGGAAGGTACGCAGCCGGGCGATCACCTCACCGTCCCAGCAGGCGTGCACCACGCGGAAACGTTCGTTCTCCAGGTACAGCGGCAGCTCGTAGAACCAGTCGCGAAAGGCCTGCCACTCGTCGGGATGATGCTCGAACTGCTGGAAGGTTTCCTGCAGCAGCCGGGCGAAGCGCGGCGAACGATCGCGCACGAACGCCCGGCCGCTGCCCGGCGGCGCCGGCATGTACCAGCCCAGGGCGTTGAATTCGTGGTTGCCCAGGATGCAGTGGGCCTGGCCGTGATCGACCATGTCGTGCACCAGGTGCAGCGCCTCGCGGATGTGCGGGCCACGGTCGATGATGTCGCCGAGAAAGACCGCCTGGCGTCGCGGGTGGCGCCAGACGCCAGCCTGGCGGTGATAGCCGAGGCCCTCCAGCAGACGCGCCAGCGCGTGGGCACAACCATGCACATCGCCGATCAGGTCGTAGCCGCGTTGGGGATCGAGCTGCATCAATCGCCTCCGCCGAGGCGGCTGCCCCAGCCGAGCTTGGTCCGGCAGACCTCGTAGTAGTTGTGATCCAGCGGATGGATCAGGTGCAGCTTCTGCGGCTTCTTGCGCACCGTGACGGTGTCGCCCGGCGCGCAGGTGAAGTGGTTCTGTCCGTCGCAGGACACCTGCGGGTAGATCTGCATGTTCGGCGACACCACGATCTTCAGCTCGCTGTTGCCGTCCACCACGATCGGCCGGCTGGACAGCGTGTGCGGGTACATCGGCACGACGACGATGGCGTCCAGCCGCGGGTGCATGATCGGCCCGCCGGCGGACAGGGCATAGGCGGTGGACCCCGTGGGCGTGGCGACGATCAGGCCGTCGGCCTTCTGACTGCAGACGAACTGGCCGTCGATGTACAGCTCGAACTCGATCATCCGGGTCGACTTGCCCGGGTGCAGCACCACATCGTTGAGCGCATCGCCTTCGCCGATGGATTCCTCCAGGCGGCGCACCTGCGCCTCGAGCAGGAAGCGGTTTTCCAGGGTGTACTGGCCGTTGAGCACCTCGGCGACCTTCTCCTCCAGCTCGTCCGGGCGGATGTCGGTGAGAAAGCCCAGGCTGCCGCGGTTGATCCCCAGCACCGGCACCCGGTGCCTGGCCATCGCCCGGGCGGCGCCGAGCAGGCTGCCGTCGCCGCCGACCACGATCACCAGGTCGCAGGACTCGCCCAGGCGTTGCCGCGAGGAGGTCTGCATGCCATGCCCGGGCAGCACCTCGGCGATGTTCTCCTCGAGGATCACGTGCAGGTGGCGCTCGACGAGAAAGCGCTTCAGCCGGCGAATGGTGTCCAGCACCTGGGAGCTGCCCAGGCGGCCGATGATGCCGATATTGCGGAATTGCTCCATTGGGGCTCCCTGATGTGGCTGCCGAAAGGCGCACGGATGCGGTGTGCGGTGTACGCGCGGGACGCTGAACGTCGCCATTGTGCCAATCGCTTAGAGCGCGTGGTCGGCGCGGCTGTTCAAAATCGCCGAATTATGGGCGAAACCGCGAAGCAGCGGCAAACGCTCCTCGAGCATGCCGCTCAGCTATGCTGCTGGCATGAACCTCCCCGATCTCGCCGAGCTTCTGCCCCGACTCCAGCATCCGCAGGTGCGCGACCTCGCCTGGACGATTCTTGCTCCGCCGCTGCTGCGCGAGGCGCCCTGCACGCAACGCCATCCGCTCGCGGCCAGTCGCTGGGGCCGCGAACCGGGCCTGCTGGCCGACTGGCTGCTGCGCCAGGACGCGGCCCCCTCGCTGCTCGAATCCTGGTTGGGCCGCAGCAGCATTCGCCGGCTGGGGCTGTACTACGAACGCCTCTGGCAATTCATCCTCAGCGAGGCACCGGACATCCAGTTGCTCGCCGCCAACCTGCCGATCCGCCAGGCCGGGCATACCCTCGGCGAACTGGACCTGTTGCTGCACGATCCGGAAGGCGTACAGCACCTGGAACTGGCCGTGAAGTTCTACCTGGGGCTGGATCGGCACGACGGCCATCAGCATGCCCACTGGCTCGGGCCGGGGAGCCACGACCGGCTCGATATCAAGCTCGATCACCTGTGCCGGCACCAGTTGCCCTTGGCAAGCCGCCCACAGGCGCTGGCGGTGCTCGGCGAACTGACCCGCAGTCCGGTGCACAGCAGCTTCTGGCTCGGCGGCTATCTGTTCGAGCCCTGGCCGCAAGGCTGCGCGGCGCCGCAGGGTGCGAATCCGGCCTATTTGCGTGGACGCTGGCTGCGCCAGGCGCAGTGGGCCCGCTACCAGGCGCGGATACCCGATGCGCGCTGGCTGCCGCTGCCCCGCCCCGCCTGGCTGGCGCCGGCGCGCATGGAGGCCTCGCAGCTATGGGAAAGCGACCGTTTCGCCGCCTGGCTCGCCACACAGCCGGCCGCGGCCCGTGCCCAGCTGCTGGTTCGCGTGGAGACGACAACCCTGGGCGACTGTCTCGAACAGGAACGCTTGTTCCTGGTGTCCGATGAGTGGCCGCGCGTACCGGCCTGGTCGCACACCAGCGAGTAATCCGTTCGTCACACGCAGCGGCTAGACTCGCCTGGCCCACGTGCCCGTTCACTCCATCCGGTAGCCCGATACATGCCCGTTGTCCCGCAAGATTCCGACGAAACCCCAAGGCTCGGCCCCTGGACCGTGTTTCTAATTTTCCTGCGCCTGGGGCTGACCTCTTTCGGCGGCCCGGTGGCCCATCTCGGCTATTTCCGCGAGGAATTCGTCCGCCGCCGGCGCTGGCTGGACGAGCACAGCTACGCCGATCTGGTCGCGCTCTGCCAATTTCTGCCCGGCCCCGCCAGTAGCCAGGTGGGCCTGGCGATCGGCCTGCTGCGCGGCGGCTATCGCGGTGCCCTGGCGGCCTGGGCCGGCTTCACCCTGCCCTCGGCCATTGCGCTGACGCTGTTCGCGCTGGGTATCGCCTCCTGGGCCGAAGCGCTGCCGGGCGGTGTGCTGCAAGGCCTGAAGATCGTCGCCGTTGCGGTCGTCGCCCAGGCCGTCTGGGGCATGGCGCGCACGCTGTGTACCGATGCCCCGCGCATCGCCATGGCCGTTGCCGCGGCCATCGCCGTCCTGCTGCTGCCTTTCGTCTGGGGCCAGGTCGGTGTCATCGTGCTGGCCGGGGCGATCGGCCTGCTGCTGTTGCACCCCGAACCGAAGAGCACGCATGCGCCGCTGCCCATCGCCATCGGCGGGCGCAGCGCGTTGCTATCGCTGGGGTTGTTCGCCGTGCTGCTGCTCGCTCTGCCCGTGCTCGCCCGGAGCGTGGAGAGCCAGGCACTGGCAATGGTCGATGCGTTCTATCGCACCGGGTCGCTGGTATTCGGCGGCGGCCATGTGGTCCTGCCGCTGCTGCAGGCCGAAGTGGTCCCCAGCGGCTGGGTCGACAACGATACCTTCCTCGCCGGCTACGGTGCAGCCCAGGCGGTGCCGGGGCCGCTGTTCACCTTCGCCGCCTTTCTCGGCGCCTCGATGAACGGCGCGCCCAGCGGCTGGCTCGGCGCTGGCTTGTGCCTGGTGGCGGTATTCGCCCCATCGTTCCTGCTGGTGGTGGGCACCCTGCCTTTCTGGGAGCGCCTGCGCGCCAGCCGGCATGCCCAGGCGGCGCTCGCCGGAGTGAATGCCGCGGTGGTCGGCCTGCTGCTGGCGGCTCTCTACGACCCGGTGTGGACCAGTGCCATCAAGGGTGTCGGGGATTTCGCCCTGGCGCTGCTGGCCCTGGCCGCGCTGATGTTCTGGAAGTTGCCGCCCTGGCTGGTGGTGCTGGCCGGCGGTATCGGCGGCTGGCTGCTGGCATAGCCGCGCTCGAGCATCGCGCGTTGGGCTTCGCTGGCGCTCAACCCAACCTACGCATGCAGTGGCGTAGGTTGGGTTGAGGCGCGTAACGCCGAAGCCCAACGCGCACCAGCATCCAGACGCTCCCCGGTTCAGGTCTCGAAGGCCAGCAGTATCGCGCTGAGCACCAGGAATCCACTGAACAGCACGCGCAGCAGGCGCTCCGGCAAGGCGTGGGCGAGTCGCACGCCGAGGCTGATGCTGAGCAGCCCGCCGACCGCCAACGGCAGCCCCAGCAGCCAGTTGACCTGGCCGTGCAACGCGTAGGTGGCCAGCGTCACCCCGGTGCTGGGCGCGGCGAGTGCCAGCGACAGGCCCTGGGCGACCACCTGCGAGGTGCCGAAGACCGAGGTCAATATCGGCGTGGCGATGACCGCGCCGCCGACGCCGAACAAGCCGCCGAGCGCACCGGCAAAGGCGCCCAGCACACCGAGCCAGGGCCAGGGATGGCGCAATTCGCCATTACCGGCCGCCGGGCGCAGGAACACCCGCAGCAGGGTGTAGGCTGCCAGCGCCAGCAGGAAGCCGACGAAGATCAGCCGCATGCGCCCCGCATCCAGCGAGACCGCGATGGCCGCGCCGAAGATCGCGAAGCAGAAACTGGCGCCGGCCAGCGCCCCGGCATGGCGCCAGTCGATGCGGTTGCGCTGATGGTAGCGCCAGATGGCCAGCAGCACGTTGGGCACCACCATCACCAGCGCGGTGCCCTGGGCCAGTTGCTGGTCGAGCCCGAACAGCACGCCGAGCACCGGAATCGCGATCAGCCCGCCGCCGATGCCGAACAGCCCGCCGAGCGAGCCCAGCACCAGCCCCAGCAGCACATTCAGTCCGATATCCAGCAGCATGCCCCGCACTCCTAGCCATGACAAAGGCGGCCATGCTACGCGCTCGTGGCTAGCGCCGACATGCAAAGCCACGCAAAATGGCTTTGCCTGATCCGCACAAGCACAGGAAAAAGAATGCAACCCGATGCGCTTTCCGCCCAGCTCAGCCTGTTCATCGACGTGCTCGACGCCGGCAGCTTCTCCGCCGCCGCGCGCCGCCATGCGCTGACCCCCTCGGCTGTCGCCAGGCGCATCGACGCACTGGAGAAATCGCTGGGCTGCCTGCTGTTCAGCCGCAGCACCCACGCCGTCAGGCCGACGCCGGCGGCGCTGGCCTTCGCCGAGCGGGCGCGGCGGATCGTGCAGGAGCTGCACCTGGCCCGCGCCGAAGCCGCATCGCTGGACAGCGCCCCGGAAGGCCGCATCCGTATCGACGCGCCCGCGCCGTTCGGCCGTCGGCACCTGGCACCGGCCCTGGCCGAGTTTCTCCAGGCCTATCCGGGCGTGGATATCCAGCTGCGGCTGATCGACAGCTTCGTCGACCTGCACGGCGAGCACCTGGGCGAAGTCGACCTGGTATTGCGCATCGGCCCACTGGCCGATACCCGCCTGGTCGCCACCCCATTGGCGCCCATGGTACGCATCGTCTGCGCCAGCCCGGCCTACCTCGAACGGCGCGGCATGCCGACCCGGCCGGAGGAGTTGCTCGAACACGATGGCCTGGACTGGGATGCCCTGGCACCGCCACATGCCTGGCGTTTCGCGAGGGACGGCCGGACGCAGGCATTCCGCCCGCGCCGTCTGCGCATGGTCGCCAACAATGCCGAGGCGCTGCTGGCCGGCGCCCTGGCGGGGCTGGGCATCGCCCACCTGCCGACCTGGCTGATCAGCGACTACCTGCTGCGCGGCGAACTGCTGCCGCTGTTCTGCGAAGGCGGCCTGCCGCAACCGGAAGCCAGCGGCATCTATGCCCTGCGCCTGACCCGCGAGGCCGACTCGCGCAGCCGCTTGTTGCTGGAATTCCTGAAAAGCCGCTTCGGCCCGGTCCCGCCGTGGGACCAGGCGCTGCAAAGCGGTTTCAAGAGGGATTGAACGAAGCTCGGACGATCCGATAACGCGGCAGGTTGGTGCCGAGCGCAGCGAAGCCCAACGGGGGATCGGCACGAAGGTGTTGGGCTTCGTCGCTTCGCTCCTCAGGCTACGACCCAACCTACACACTGCGTCGCCAAATCACGGCGACGCTACAGGTTCCGCTCTTCGATTTCCTGGGTGACGCCCCAGCCATCGAGCACGCCGCCCAGGGGCTCGACCAGGTCCTCCAGATCCTGTTCGAAGTTACCGATGCCGTCGAACGTCGCGTACATCACCTTGCTGACCTGCAGGTTCCAGGCGCCGTCCTCGCGGGGAAAGACCTGCGTATTGATGGTTTCGCCGCGAAAGTTGCGCGCGGCCATTTGCGCGCGGTCCTGCTCCGGGAAGACCGCGTAGAAGTCGATGGGGTGCACGCGGGCGAAATCGAAGCCGCCCTCCTTCATCCTGCGCAGAACGGTGCTGCTGACATCCTCGTGGAAGGTGGTACTCATGAAACAACCTCCTCTCAAGCGTGGATGGTATTTGCCACGTGCTCAGCGGGAGATCGGCTCCGGCGTCGAGACATCGGGCAAACGGGTCGCGACTGCGTGAAGCGAAACGGCGCGAGCATCCTCCCATGCCCACAATGACAAGCTAGCAGGCCGCCAGACCGGTTGCACGGGCAGCGCGCCTGCCCGCCAGATCGACGGCCGCCGCGAAGCAGCCTCTCAATCCAGATAGAACCCCGGTGCCGCCGGCAGTTCAACCAGCATGCGCCGCAGGTTGCTGCACCACTGCCCGCGGATGTCCTCGTAGTAGGCATCGCCCTCCTCGACCCGGTAGCCGTCCGGCAGCTGCAGGCTGTCCTTGCGGTAGACCAGCACGTCCAGCGGCATGCCCACCGAGAGGTTGCTGCGGATGGTCGAGTCGAAGGAGATCAGCGCGCAGCGCAAGGCCTGCTCCAGCGCCGTCGAGTGGCGCAGCGCGCGGTCGAGGATGGGCTTGCCGTACTTGCTCTCGCCGATCTGGAAATAGGGCGTGTCGACCGTGGCGCAGATGAAGTTGCCCTGCGGATAGAGGTTGTACAGCTGCGGCTCCTCGCCGGCGATCTGCCCACCGACCAGAAACGAGCTGCTCATGTCGACCCCCGACGCCATGCTCGGCGACGCGTCGTGCTCGACCACTTCGCGCAGCGTACCGCCCACCAGGCGCGCCGCCGCGAACAGCGTCGGCACGTTGTGCAGGTTCGGCCCCTCGCCCAGCAGGCGCTGGCGCAGCAGGCTGACCACGGCCTGGGAGGTGGCCAGGTTGCCGGCGGTCTGCAACACGATCAGCCGCTCGCCGGGGATGCCGAAACGGTAGAGCTTGCGGAAGGTGGCGATGTGATCGACGCCGGCGTTGGTCCGCGAATCGGAAACGAACACCAGCCCATCGGCCAGGTTCATGGCGACACAGTAGGTCATGGTTCGTGTGGCTCTAGTGGATGAGGAGCTGCCGCAGGCGGCGCGCGGATGGTAACCCAACCGCCGCCCGTCGCAAGCCGGAGCGGCGCACGATCATTGCTGGCCCATCTGCATCGGCATGACCTGCACCCGCGCATGCATCGATTCGCCGCCGCCACCGCGGCGCATGCCGCGCACCGGGCAGGCATCGAGGTAATCCAGGCCCACTGCCAGCTTCAGGTGCCGGTCCGGGCGCAGCAGCCGGTTGGAGACGTCGAAGCTGTACCACTGCCCGTCGATCCAGGCCTCGGCCCAGGCATGGCTGGCCAGATGGTCGCTGTCGTCGGTCAGCAGGTAGCCGGATACGTAGCGCGCCGGAATCCCCAGGCTACGGGCGCAGGCGATGAAGGCATGACTGTGGTCCTGGCAGACCCCGGCGCCACCGGCGAAGGCCTGCGCCGCGGTGCTTTCCACCTGGGTCGCGCCTGGGGTGTAGAGCATGTGGTCGGCCAGCGCGTGCATCAGCTCGGCCAGGCCGTCGCGCTCGCGGCGGCTGCCACACTGGCGGCGGGCGAACTCGGCCAGGGCATCGTCGGCCTGGGTCAGCGGGCTGGCGCGCAGGAACGGCAACGGCGAGCCGTCCTCGGCCTCGCATTCGCAGGTTTCGTCGATTTCCACCTGGCCACGGGCGCGGATGACGATCTCGTCGTGCGGCTCGTCCAGGGTCAGCACGTGCAGCACGTTGCCGTAGGGATCGCGCTGCGCCCGCGCCGGCCGCGGCAGCGCCAGTTCCCAGCTGAACACGCGCTGGCGCTGGCTCTGCTGGGGCGTCAGGCGCAGGTACTGGATGCTCGCGCGCACCTGGTCCTGGTAGCGGTAGCTGGTGTCGTGGCTGATGGATAGCTTCATGCGGCCTCCAGGTAGGAAGAATGAATGGCGTTGCCCAGCCGACCGACCTGCTCGACGTAGGCGGTGATCCAGTCGTGCAGGCCGATTTCCAGCACTTCGTCGATGCTGGTGTAGCGCAGGCCGGCTTCCAGCTCGGAGGCCAGGCGTTGCGCCGGGCGACCGTTGTCCCCCGGCAGGCTGGCGAGGATCGATTGCAGTTCCACCAGGCAGGCGCGCAGCGAGCGCGGCACGTCGGCGCGCAACAGCAGCAGCTCGGCGACCTTAGCGGTGCGCGGCGAACCGCGGTAGATCTCGGCGAACGCCTCGAACGAGGACAGCGCCCGCAGCAGCGCGCTCCACTGGTAGTAGGCGCGCGCCGAGCGGTCGTCGAGGTTCTCGCTTTCCTCGCCGAGCAGTTCGTGGCGGGCATCGAGCAGGCGCAGGGTGTTGTCGGCGCGTTCGATGAAGGTACCCAGGCGGATGAAGCGGTAGGCGTCGCTGCGCATGATGGTGCCGACGGTGGCGCCGCGGAACAGGTGCGAACGCTCCTTGACCCATTCGCAGAAACGGCTGATGCCATAGCGCCCCAGGCCCTGTTCGGCGATGCCGCGCATCTCCAGCCAGGCCGCGTTGATGTTCTCCCACATGTCCGAGGTGATGCGCCCGCGCACGGCATGGGCGTTGCTGCGTGCCAGGCGCAGGCAGTTGAACAGGCTCGCCGGGTTGCCTTCGTCGAGGGCGAAGAAGTGCAGCATGCGCTCGGCGTTGAGCTGGCCGTGGCACGCCAGGTAATCGTCCAGCGTGCCGGTGATCAGCAGCGGCATGGCCAGTTCGTCCAGGCCATCGCCACGGCCGTCCTGCGGCATCAGCGACAGCGAATAGCTGACGTCCAGCATGCGCGCCATGTTCTCGGCGCGTTCCAGGTAGCGGGACATCCAGTACAGATCGGCCGCGGTTCTACTCAGCATTCAGCACTCCTCCACGATCCAGGTGTCCTTGGTGCCGCCGCCCTGCGACGAGTTGACCACCAGCGAGCCTTCGCGCAACGCCACGCGGGTCAGCCCGCCGGGCACCAGGCGGGTCTCCCGGCCGCTGAGCACGAACGGCCGCAGGTCGATATGGCGCGGGGCGATGCCGTTCTCGACGAAGGTCGGGCAGGTCGACAGGCTCAGGGTCGGCTGGGCGATATAGGCGCCGGGATTGGCCTTCAGGCGGGCACGGAAGGCCTCGATCTCCTGCGCGCTGGCCGCCGGCCCGACCAGCATGCCGTAGCCGCCGGAGCCCTGGGTTTCCTTGACCACCAGCTGCGGCAGGTGCGCCAGCACGTGGGACAGTTCCTCCGGCTTGCGGCATTGCCAGGTCGGCACGTTGGCGAGGATCGGCTCCTCGTCCAGGTAGAAGCGGATCATGTCCGGCACGAACGGATAGATCGACTTGTCGTCGGCCACCCCGGTGCCGATGGCGTTGGCCAGTATCAGGTTGCCCGCGCGATAGGCCGACAGCAGGCCCGGCACGCCCAGCGCCGAATCGGGGTTGAACGCCAGCGGGTCGAGGAAGGCGTCGTCGAGCCGGCGGTAGATCACGTCGACCTGGCGCGCGCCGGCGGTGGTGCGCATGTAGACGCGCTCGTCGCGCACGAACAGGTCCGCCCCCTCGACCAGTTCCACGCCCATCTCGCGGGCGAGAAAGGCATGCTCGAAGAAGGCGCTGTTGAAGCGCCCGGGCGTCATCACCACCACGCAGGGATTGTCCAGCGGGCTGGAATGCTTGAGCGTTTCCAGCAACAGGTTGGGGTAATGATTGATCGGCGCGATGCGCTGCGCGGCGAACAGCTCGGGGAACAGCCGCATCATCATCTTGCGGTCCTCGAGCATGTAGCTGACGCCACTGGGCGTGCGCAGGTTGTCCTCGAGCACGTAGTAGGTGCCGTCGCCGTCGCGCACCAGGTCGACCCCGGCGATGTGCGCATAGGTGTCGCGATGCAGGTCCAGCCCCTGCATCGCCGGCTGGTAGCCCTCGTTGGCCAGCACCTGCTCCGGCGGGATGACCCCGGCCTTGAGGATGCGCTGCTCGTGGTAGAGATCGGCGAGGAACAGGTTGAGCGCCTGTACCCGCTGGATGCAGCCGCGCTCCACGGTGCGCCATTCGCTCATCGGGATGGAGCGCGGAATGGTGTCGAACGGGATCAGGCGTTCGGTGCCCTGCTCGTCGCCATACAGGGTGAAGGTGATACCGGCGCGGTGGAACAGCAGATCCGCCTCGCGCCGGCGTTGCGCCAGCACCTCGGCCGGCGTATCGGAAAGCCAGGCCGAGAAGGCCCGGTAGTGCGGGCGGCATGCGCCGTGCGCGTCGTGCATCTCATCGTAGAAAACGCGGTCCATGCGGAGCCCTCGGACAGTAACCTGCCCAACGACAGTGCAAAGCTCGCGCCACGCCGAATACCCCTTGTAGAACAAGGAATTGGAGATGGAACGAAAGCGGCCCGCACCGTTTCCGGGCGGGCCGCATGAGCTGGATCCTGTGGGTGCCCCGTTATGAGACGCCCATCACGAACGGATCAATCGTTGCTCGGCTTGTTGATCGCCTGCAGCACGTACTGCGGCAGCGCGAACGCGCCCAGGTGTACGTGCGGGTTGTAGTAGCGGGTGACGATGCCGCTGCCGGCGAAGCGCTGCAGCAGGGTTTCCAGCGGCAGCTTGCGGCTCTCGGCATTGCAGGCGCCCCAGGCGAAGGCCATGGCGCCGCCGATATAGGTCGGCACCGCGGCCTGGTAGAAATGCCAGTCGGCGAACAGCCCGTGCATGCGCCTGGCGGTGGTCTGCACCTCGCCGAGCTGCATGAACGGCGTGCCGTTCTGGGCGACCAGGATGCCATCCTCGTTCAGGCAGCGGCGGCAGGCCTGGTAGAAGTTCTCCGAGAACAGCACCTCGGCCGGGCCGATGGGGTCGGTGGAGTCGGAGATGATGACGTCGAACGTCTCCTCGGTGGTGGCGACGAAGTGCATGCCATCGCCGATCACCAGGTTCAGCCGCGGGTCCTCGAAGGCGCCGGCGGAATGGTTCGGCAGGAAGGTCTTGCACATCTCCACCACGGTGCCGTCGATCTCGACCATGGTGATGCGCTCGATGTCGCGATGACGCGCGACCTCGCGCAGAATGCCGCCGTCACCGCCGCCGATGATCAGCACGCGGCGCGCCAGCCCGTGGGCGAGTATCGGCACGTGGGCGAGCATCTCGTGGTAGATGAATTCGTCGGCCTCGGTGGTCTGGATCACGCCATCGAGCGCCATTACGCGGCCCATGCGGGCGTTCTCGAAGATCACCAGGTGCTGGTGCTCGGTACGCACTTCGTGCAGCAGCTTGTCCATCCGGAACCGCTGGCCGTATCCCTCGTAGAGAGTTTCCTGATAGTCGCTCATAGGGAGTCTCCCTTGGCAGGCAGCCGAAAACACAGGGAATTCAACGGCCTGGTAGCTGGCTGGCGTGACGGGTAGCGCCTGTTGGCCACCCATGGAAAAGGACGCGCATTCTACGTTGGCCGGTGTTACAGGGGGAACCACGCGGGTTTGAAAGCACACTTTGGGGCGACAAGCCGCAGCCCAGACGCTAGGGTCTGTTGCCATTTCGTTCGCGGCCGCGCCGGAGCCCGTTTTGCGCGGAGCAAGGCATGAGGAGAGAAGTTTGGTCATTCCAAATGAACGACGAATAACACAGCGCCGCGCAAAACGGGCCCGGCCCTTCGGGTTGCGCGTCAAATGGCGCCATGCGGCGTTGCGGGACTTGGCAAGGGAGCGACCATTGCCTGCGTCCCGCGCCTTGCCTGGCGCCATTTGACGCAGCAACGCGGCTCGCGACGAAACGGCAACAGACCCTAGGATCTGCACATGACCGAATCCTTGCACCTGCCCTACCTCGAACCCTGGGACTGGCAACAGTTCCACCGCCATTTCGCCCTGCGCCTGCTTCCCGGCATCGAGCGACTGGAGGCTGAACGCTATAGCCGCAGCCTGCGCCTGGGCGCTGCCAGCGGCTGGCTCAGTGTACGGCCGCTGGCCGATCGCCCGGCGCTGGAACTGACCCTCAGCGATTCGCTGCTGCCGAGCCAGCAAGTGCTGGTCGGCAAGGTGCGCAAGATGTTCGATCTCGATGCCGATCCGCAGGCCATCGCCGGGCATTTCGCCGCCGATCCGCTGCTGGGGCCATTGGCCGCCGCCCGTCCCGGGCTGCGCCTGCCGGCGGCCTACGATCCGTTCGAGCAGGCGGTGCGCGCGGTGGTCGGCCAGCAGGTGACGGTCAAGGCGGCGGTGACCATCACCCGGCGCCTGCTGGAACGCCTCGGCGAGCCGCTGGCGGACGCCCCGCCCGGGCTGCATCTGCTGTTCCCCACACCCCAGGCGATCGCCGACGACCCGCTGGAGAACATCGGCATGCCCACCCGACGCGCACAGGCGCTGCGCCGCCTCGCCGCGGCGGTGGCCGAAGGCGCGCTGCAATTGCATGTCGAGGACGGCGCCGACGCACTGGTCCGGCGCCTGTGCGAACTGCCGGGCATCGGCCCGTGGACGGCCGAATACATCGCGCTGCGCGGTTTCGGCGAGGCGGACGCCTTTCCCGCCGCGGATCTGGGCCTGCTCAAGGCCCCGCTGTGGGGGCTGGATGGCCTGACGGCCAAGGCCCTGACGTTGCGTGCCGAATCCTGGCGCCCCTGGCGCGCCTACGCGGCGATCCATATCTGGGACAACTACGCCAAGGGCGGTTGATCACCCATGGCGCACATCTATGGCGGTGGGACGCGGGCAAGGATCCGCGGCGGCACCGCCAGCGGTCGCGCCAGGATCAGCCCCTCACCCGACTGTGGAGAGACGCCGGTAAGCGCTGTGATATTGACCTGATGAGTAACCAGCACTGCCACCTCGCCGGGATCCAGTTCCGCCAGAGCTTCTCGCAGCGCGGCGGTCTGTCGCCGCTCGCTGGCCGGCGAGGCGAAGAACGAATCCAGCGCGGGCAACTGCTCGACCGGAGCGAGTGCCATCTGATGCGCGGTATCCAGTGCCCGGCACCAGCGGCTGCTCAGCAACCTCACCCTGCTCAGGCCTCTATCGCGCAGCAGTTCGCCCCAGCGTCGGCCCTGCGCTCTGCCATGCTCATCGAGGTTGCGTTGGGTACTGCAGTCATCGAGGATGAAGCCAGGCGGATCGCCCAGCCCCGGCGCGTTGGCGTGGCGCAGGAGCAGCAACGCTCGACCTTCGCGCAGCGCCTGCCAGGCTTCGTCATCACTCGCCTGCACCTGCCCGGCGACGAGCAGCAGCATGGTGAGCACCAGGCCGCTGCCACGCATGATTCACAACCGCGCCTTGCCGAACGGCCCGGCCGCCACCGCCCACATGATCAACCCGACCACCGGCAGCAGCATGATGACCAGGCTCCAGATCACCTTGCGGCCGATTTCGATATGGCCGAACCAGACGTGCGCGATGGCCAGCACATCCAGCACCAGTACCACCAGGGCCAGCGGCCCGCTCAGGCTGTCCATGCCGCAGCGCTCACAGACCGCGCTGATCGGGGCGGTTGCCGCGCGGCCCCATGATGCCCCAGATGATCAGGCCGACGACCGGCAGGATGATGATCAGCAACACCCAGAGCACCTTCTTGCCGGTGGCGCTGTCGCTGCGCACGACGCTGATGATCGCCCAGATATCCAGGATCAGGATGAGCAGGCTGAAAAGACCGCCGAAGGCATCCGACATGGGTACGCTCCTGTAGGGTGGGTACTTAACCTAGGATGCCAGCACAGCGGCAGGGTTCACTGACCTGCTCTTCGCCCTCCGCTCAGACGCGCGCCGGATCGATCAGGGCGAAGCTGGCGACCGTCTCGTGCGCGCCCAGCACGCCGCCCTCGCGCGCCAGGCCGCAGGTCCGCATGCCGGCCTGCTGCGCGGCATCCAGCTCCTCGAGCACATCGGAGAGAAACAGCACCGCTTCGGCCGGCAGGCCGATGGCCGCGGCGATGCGCCGATAGGAATCGGCCGCGCGCTTGTGCCCCGAGGTGGTGTCGAAATAGCCGCAGAACAGCGGCGTCAGGTCGCCGGCCTCGGAGCAGCCGAAGATCAGCTTCTGCGCCTGGATCGAGCCGGAGGAATAGACGTAAAGCCCATAGCCTTCCTGCTTCCAGCGTTGCAGCGCCGCCACCGCATCCGGATAGACGTGCCCCTTGAGCTGCCCGGCCCGGTAGCCTTGGGCCCAGACCATGCCCTGCAGCACCTTGAGCGAGGTGGCCTTGCGGTCGCTGGCGATCCAGCCGAGCAGGATCTCGATCACCCGTTCCAGCTCCGCCGCAGGCTCACCGGCCTCTTCGCGCACCGCTGCGATCTGCGCCGCCACCGCCGGCTCGCCGGCATGTTCGCGGAGGAAGGCCGGCAGGTGCTCGCGGGCATAGGGGAACAGCACGTCGAAGACGAAGCTGACCGCGCTGGTGGTGCCCTCGATGTCGGTGAGGATGGCCTTGACCGGCATCTCAGTCCTCCAGGCGCGGGAAGCGGCTGGCAATGTCGTCGCCGGTGAACTGGGCGACCCAGCCTTCCGGGTTGTTGAACAGGCGGATGGCGACGAAGTGCGGGTTCTCGCCCATGTCGAACCAGTGGCGGGTACCGGCCGGCACCGAGATCAGGTCGTTCTTCTCGCAGAGCACGGCGTAGACCATGTCCTCGATGTGCAGGGTGAACAGACCGCGCCCGGCGACGAAGAAACGCACCTCGTCCTCGGCGTGGCGATGCTCGTCGAGGAACTTGGCACGCAGCTCGGCCTTCTGCGGATGGTCGTCGGTCAGGCTGATGACGTCGACGGTGACGTAGCCGCGCTCGCTCATCAGCTTGTCGATCTGCGGGCGGTAGGCGGCGAGCACCTCTTCCTGGCCGGCACCAGCGGCGATCGGCGCGCTGGCTTCCCAGCGTTCGAGTTGCACGCCGACTTCGCCCAGGGTCGCGGCGATGTCTTCGATATGGGTCAGCACCTTGAGCGGCTGCTCCGGGCTGTTTTCGTGATAGACGCTGAGGACACTCATCTTGGCTTTCTCGTTGGAAGGGGTTGATGGACGGGATCAGCGGGCCTGCAGCATGCGCAGCTTCAGCTCGCAATCGAAGAGGAACTCGAAGGCCTCGACCTGGCGCAGCGCGTCGCTCATCTTCTCGCCCCAGGTATACAGGCCATGGCCGCGTATCAGGTAGCCGACGCAGTCGGGATGCGCGTCCAGCCAGGGCTGGACCCTGGCCGCCAGCCGGGCGATGTCCTGGTCGTTATCGAAAATCGGCACCAGCACCTGCGATTCGTGGCTCGAGATGCCGCTGAAGGCCTTCTGCAGCTCGTAGTCGGCGAACACCAGCGAATCGCCCAGCGCCAGGCGCGAAAGCACCGTGGCGTTGACCGAATGAGTATGCAGCACCGCGCCGATTTCCGGCTTCCAGCGATACAGCTGGGTATGCAGCAGGGTTTCGGCGGAAGGCTGCTTGCCCTCTTCCAGGCTGTTGCCGGCCATGTCCACGGCGAGCAGGTCGCCCGACGCCAACTGGCCCTTGTGCCTGCCGGATACGGTCAGCAGCACCTCGCGCTGGTCAGCCGTGCCGAATAATTGCTGCTGGTGGCCGGCGACCAGCCACGCCCGTAGAGAAATCGCCCGGCGTCGATGATCGCCTGGACCAGGTGTTCACGCATGGCGGTCATGCCCGGTTCTCCTGCAAACGGAAAGCAATGATAACGGCTGCGGCCAGCGCCGCCAGACTGGCGATGGCGAAGGTCCAGCCCGGCCCCAGGCTGTTCCAGCTGTAGCCCGCGTACAACGCGCCCAGGGCTCCACCGATGCCGGACAGGCTGGCGTACAGCGCCTGGCCCTGGCCCTGCTGGCGGTGGCCGAAGCTGCGTTGGACGAAATGGATGGCCGTGGCATGGAAGCTGCCGAAGGTGGCGGCGTGCATCACCTGGGCGAGCAGCAGCACCGCCAGGTGATCGGCCAGGCTGCCCAGCAGCAGCCAGCGCAGGGCAGCGATCAGAAAACTGGCGACCAGCACCCGACGCAGCGAGAAATGTTCGAGCAAGCGCGCCATCGCCAGGAACAGCAGCACCTCCGCCACCACCCCCAGCGCCCACATCAAGCCGATGGTGCCGCGGGCATAGCCCAGCGCCTCCAGATGGATGCTGAGGAAGGTGTAGTACGGGCCGTGGGACAACTGCATCAGCGCCACGCAGCCGTAGAAGGCCAGCACCCCGGGCCGGCGCAGCTGGGCGAGGAAGCCCCCCTGCCCCTGCGCTTCGGGACGCTGCCGAGGCTGGGCATTGGTACCCAGAGGCTGCCGGCGACGATACCGACCATCACCGCGACCACCGCCAGCGGATACAGGTCCAGGCTCAGATGCTGGAACGATTGCCCCAGGCCGACCACCGTCCCGATGAAGCCGATGCTGCCCCATAGCCGGATCCGGCTGTAGCGCGCGGCCTGCTCGTGCAGGTGCGCCAGGGTGATCACCTCGAACTGCGGCAGTACCGCGTGCCAGAAGAATGCGTGCAGGGCCATCACCAGCGCCAGCCAGGCGAAGCTCTTGTCGAAGAAGATCAGCGCGAACGACAGCAACGTGCACAGCGCACCGAGCCGGACGATCTGCAGCCGCCGCCCGGTGACGTCGCCGAGCCAGCCCCAGAGATTGGGCGCGAGGCAGCGCATCAGCATGGGAATCGCGATCAGCTCGCCGATACGCGCCGGGGAAAAACCCAGATGCTCGAAATACAGCCCGAGAAACGGCGCGGTCGCCCCCAGCAGGGCGAAATAGAAGAAGTAGAAGCCGGAGAGGCGCCAGTACGGGACGGATGCAGTCATAAGCGGCAAGCAGAAGCATCTGGTAGGTTGGGCTTCGCTGCGCTCAACCCAACCTACGGCTTCAAGCTCATCGTTGCCCCAACACCGGCGTGCTCACGCGTACCGCGGCGTTCTGCGCGCGGTGGCGCAGCAGGTGGTCCATCAGCACGATGGCCATCATCGCCTCGGCGATCGGCGTGGCACGGATACCCACGCAAGGGTCGTGGCGGCCCTTGGTGATGACCTCCACCGGGTTGCCGTCGACGTCGATGGAACGCCCCGGGGTGGTGATGCTGGAGGTCGGCTTGAGCGCCAGGTGGGCGACGACCGGCTGGCCGGAGGAGATCCCGCCGAGGATGCCACCGGCGTTGTTGGAGAGGAAGCCTCCGGGGTCAGCTCGTCGCGATGCTCGGTGCCACGCTGACTGATGCTGGCGAAGCCGGCGCCGATCTCCACGCCCTTGACCGCGTTGATGCTCATCAGCGCATGGGCGAGTTCCGCGTCGAGGCGGTCGAAGATCGGCTCGCCGAGGCCCGGCATCACCCCTTCGGCGACCACGGTGATCTTCGCGCCGACCGAATCCTGGTCGCGGCGCAGCTGGTCCATATAGGCCTCCAGCTCGGGGACTTTATCCGGATCGGAGCTGAAGAAGGCATTCTGCTCGACCGAATCCCAGCTCTTGAACGGAATCTCGATGGGGCCGAGCCGGCTCATGTAGCCGCGAATCACGATGCCCTGGCTAGCCAGGTACTTCTTGGCGATGGCGCCGGCCGCCACGCGCATGGCGGTCTCGCGCGCCGAGCTGCGGCCACCGCCGCGGTAGTCGCGGATGCCGTACTTGTGGTGGTAGCTGTAGTCGGCATGGGCCGGGCGGAACAGGTCCTTGATCGCCGAGTAGTCCTTGGACTTCTGGTCGGTGTTGCGGATCAGCAGGCCGATCGGGCAGCCGGTGGTGCGGCCCTCGAACACGCCGGAGAGGATTTCCACCTCATCGGCTTCCTGGCGCTGGGTGGTATGGCGGCTGGTGCCCGGCTTGCGGCGGTCGAGGTCGCGCTGCAGGTCCGCCAGCGACAGTTCCAGCCCCGGTGGGCAGCCGTCGACGATGGCCACCAGTGCCGGGCCATGGCTTTCGCCAGCGGTGGTGACGGTGAACAGCTTGCCGTAGGTATTGCCGGACATGCAGGGCGCTCCGCGATCGACCTAAAAACAGGGCCCGGCAGTATACCTGAGCCGAGGCGGGTTTCATCGCCTGCCATGGGCACGCATACTGGCGAACCTTATCGCGGCCATTGCATCCAATCCGCTTCGTTGCGTTTTTTCGACTCCTCGCCCATGCGCCTCCTGCTGCTTTCACTACTCGCCATGCTCGCTCCGCTCGCCCCGGCCCAGACGCTGCTCAACCAGACCCTCTCGCTGGACACCGGCAACGGCGTGCTGCAGGGCAGCCTGCTGCTGCCCAAAAGCGGGCAGCCGCTGCCGGTGGCGCTGCTGATCGCCGGTTCCGGCCCCACCGACCGCAACGGCAACAATCCCGCAGCGCAATGACAGCCTCCGGCGCCTGGCCCAGGGCTTGGCGAAACTGGGCGTGGCCAGCCTGCGCTACGACAAGCGCGGCGTCGGCGCCAGCCTGGCCGCCGCGCCGGACGAGCGCGACCTCAGCGTCGAGGCCTATGTCGGCGACGCGCTGGCCTGGAGCGCCAAGCTGCGGGGCGACCCGCGTTTCACCGAACTGATCCTCGTCGGCCACAGCGAGGGGGCACTGATCGCCAGCCTCGCCGCCCCGCGCGCCGGAGCCGCGGCATTGATCAGCATCGCCGGCAGCGGCCGCCCCATCGATGAGGTCCTGCGCGAACAGTTGCAGGGCCGCCTGCCGCCCGCGCTGCTCGCCAGCAGCCATTACCTGATCGATGAACTCAAGGCCGGGCGCGTCCACGAAGCGGTCCCCGAGCCATTGCAGGTGCTGTTCCGGCCCAGCGTGCAGCCGTATCTCATTTCGCTGTTCGCGCAGGACCCGCTGGCCGCCTTCGCATCGGTCGAGGTGCCGGCGCTGATCGTCCAGGGCCGCAATGACATCCAGGTCGGCATCGAGGACGCGCAGGCGCTCGGACGTGCCAAGCCGGACGCCCGACTGGCGCTGATCGAGGGAATGAACCATGTGCTGCGTATCGTCCCGCCGATCGCTGGCCGGCAACTGGCCTCCTACGACGACCCGGACCTGCCGATCGCCCGGGCCCTGCTCGAACATATCCGCACATTCCTGCACGATAATGGCATCCTGCCAGCCTCCAGTTAAGCGCCGTGCAGCCGATAGCCCGCAGGACAATGGCTCCGATACGGCTCCTGAGCGAGCCGGCGCGCTGGCCAAGGAATGCGCAGATGACCGATACCCAGACCACCGATAACGCCCCAGCCGTACCGCCGCAGCACCCGTGGGCCGAACTGATGCCCGACCGTTTCCGCCTGCTGCGCCTGGCGCCGTTGCCCACCGAGCGTGACGGCGGCCCGCGTCCGTTGCGTTTCGTCGAATTCGCCCAGGTCGAGCGGCACACGCCCGAGCAGAGCCTGCTGCGCCTGTTCATCAACGTTCCCGGCCAGGTGCGCTCGCGCAAGCACGACGTGCTGGAAGTCTGGGCCGACCACCGCGCCAAGGAAGTGCGTTTCGGTCCGGACTCGGGCCTGCGCGTCACCCTCGGCAATCGCGGGCTCGGCCGTTTCCTGCTCGCCCAGGGCGCCGCCTGGGCGCAGAAACGCTGGGCCCACTACCTGGTCGAAGGCGGCTCGCTGCCCAAGGACGTGCCCAGCGATGAATACCGCTTGCGTCGCGATCACTGCCTGCGTACCCAGGGCTTCGATGTCGACTATCCCCAGCCGCAGCAGCTCAAGGCCACCTACGGCGCGCCGCGCGTCAGCGCCCTGCGCTCGGACTGGAACAGTGAAAAGGTGCAGATCGTCGAACTGCTGGATGCCGCAGCGATGCTCGAACAGGCCGATCGCAACCTGCAGGTGCAGGAAAACGAGATTCGGGATCTTCAGGAGCGTGTCAGCCGCTTCCGCCGCGAAGACGGCGCCCTGCGCTTCACCATCGCCTGCCTGATCGCCCTGGCGCTGTTCCAGGCCGGCCTGCTGATCTGGATGGCGACGCGCTGAGTCCCATGCCTCGCACGGCAGGTCGGCGCTGAAGGCAGGTTGGCGCTGAGCGCAGCGAAGCCCAACGCTCGAGCGCTAGGTATCCTCGCGCAGCGCCTGCAGCGCCACGCCGGCACCTTCCAACCCGGGGTAAGCCGCGGTCACCAGCCATACCGGCAAGCCATCGAAATAAGCGCTCATGCGCCCCTTGTCCCGCAGGCTCCGCGTGAAATCGCTACGCAGGAAGAACTCGGCGAAGCGCGGCACCATGCCGCCGGCGATATAGACGCCACCGCGCGCACCCAGCGTCAGCACGCTATCGCCGGCGATGCGCCCCAGCCAGCGGCAGAACTGCTGCAGCACGTCCACCGCATAAGTATCGCCGGCAAGCGCGGCGGCGCTGATGCCTGCCGGCGAATCGAGCGACGCCTCGCGCCCGTCCAGCGCACAGCAGGTCCGATACAGCGCCAGCAGCCCCGGCCCGCTGAGCACCGCCTCGGCATTCACATGGCCGAGCGCAGCGTGCAGGTGTGCCCAGATCGCCGCCTCGCGCTCGCTTCCGACCGGCAGGCAGACATGTCCGCCCTCCCCCGGCAATGCACGCCAGCCGCCACCTTTCAGCGGCAGCAGACCGGCAACCCCGAGCCCGGTACCGGGGCCGATGACCAGACGCGGTCGGCCCGGCTCGGACTCACCCGCGCAGACCGTGATGCGCTCGTTCTCGCGCAGGCGCGTCATGCCCAGCGCCATGGCGGCGAAGTCGTTGATCAGCAGCAGCTCGCTCAATCCCAGCGCCTGGCAGAACGCCTTGCGGCTCAGACGCCAGTGGTTGTTGGTGAAGCGGAAGCTGTCGCCGCTCACCGGCCCGGCGCAGGCCAGGCACACCGCATCGATCGTTTCCAGCGGCTGGTCGATCTCGCCCAGATAGGCCAGGATCGCCAGCTCGGGGCTGGCATGCTCCGCCGTGCGCAGCACGCGGATCTGCTCGAGACACTGGTCGCGCCAGAGAGCGAAACGCGCATTGGTCCCGCCGATGTCGCCGACCAGGGCCGTCTTCACTCGAGTGCCTCCAGGCTTTCGGTGAAGGCGCTGGCGCCCCGCTCGGCACTGCTGAACGCCGCGCGCATGAAGCGAACAGCTCGCGGCCGCAACCGATGCCCAGATCCGCGGGACGACCGGTCGGCTCCCGCGCGTCCCACACGGCCTGATCCACCAGCGCCATGAGCTCGCCGGTTTCGCCGTCGACCCGGATGATGTCGCCGTCGCGCACCCGCGCCAGCGGCCCGCCATCGAGCGCCTCGGGGCAGACGTGGATCGCCGCCGGGACCTTGCCCGACGCCCCGGACATGCGCCCATCGGTGACCAGCGCCACCTTGTACCCGCGATCCTGCAGCACCCCGAGGAACGGCGTGAGCTTGTGCAACTCCGGCATGCCGTTGGCCTTCGGCCCCTGGAAACGCACCACGGCGACGAAATCGCGCTCCAGTTCGCCGGCCTTGAAGGCCGCCGCCAGTTCGCCCTGGTCGACGAACACCCGCGCCGGCGCCTCGACCACGCGGTGCTCGGGCGCCACGGCGGACACCTTGGTCACGCCGCGGCCCAGGTTGCCCTCCAGCAGCCGCAGGCCACCCTCTGGAGAAAACGGTCGCTCGACCGGGCGCAGGATGCTCTCGTCGAGGCTCTGCAGCGGGCCGTCGCGCCAGGCCAGCTTGTCGCCATCGAGGAACGGCTCCTGGATGTAGCGCCGCAGGCCCTTGCCAGCCACGGTATGCACGTCCTCGTGCAGCAGCCCGGCGTCGAGCAGGGTTCGCACCATGAACGGCACGCCGCCGCAGGCATGGAAATGATTCACGTCGGCCTGGCCGTTGGGATAGACCTTGGCCAGCGTCGGTACCACTCCGGAAAGATCGGCCATGTCCTGCCAGGTCAGCTGGATACCGGCGGCGCGGGCGAAGGCCGGAATGTGCAGGGTATGGTTGGTCGAGCCGCCGGTGGCGTTGAGCGCGACCACGGAATTGACGATGGCTTTCTCGTCGACGATCCGGCACAGCGGCATGTAGTTGCCGGCTTGCGCGGTCAACCGGGTCACCTGTCGCGCCGCCTCGCGGGTCAGGGCGTCGCGCAGGGGGGTATAGGGATTGACGAAGGAGGCGCCCGGCAGGTGCAGGCCCATGATCTCCATCACCACCTGGTTGGTGTTGGCGGTGCCGTAGAAGGTGCAGGTGCCGGGGCTGTGGTAGGACTTCATCTCCGATTCCAACAGCTCCTCGCGGCTGGCCTTGCCCTCGGCATAGCGCTGGCGCACCTCGGCCTTTTCCTTGTTGGGGATACCCGACGGCATCGGCCCGCCCGGCACGAAGACCGTCGGCAGGTGGCCGAAGCGTAGCGCGCCGATCATCAGGCCGGGGACGATCTTGTCGCAGATGCCGAGCATCAACGCGGCGTCGAACATGTTGTGCGACAGCGCCACCGCAGTGCTCATGGCGATCACTTCGCGGCTGGCCAGGCTCATCTCCATGCCCGCCTCGCCCTGGGTCACGCCGTCGCACATGGCCGGCACGCCGCCGGCGAACTGGCCCACCGAGCCGATCTCGCGCAGCGCCTGCTTGATCAGTTCGGGGAAATGCTCGTAGCTGGTGCGCCGAAAGCATGTCGTTGTAGGCCGAGACGATGGCGACATTGGCCTCGTTCATCAGGCGCAGGCGCTGCTTGTCCTGCCCCGAGGTGCAACCGGCGACGCCATGGGCGAAGTTGGCGCATTGCAGCTTGCCTCGCTGCGGGCCTTCGCTGGCCGCGGCGGCCATCATCGCCAGGTAGCGCTCACGGGTCTTGCGGCTGCGCTCGACCAGGCGCTCGGTGACTTCCAGAACTCGCGGGTGCATGCCTTACTCCTGTTGCGAAAATCAGCTGTTGGTTGATGGATCGACCGTCAGTTGACTCAGACAACCATAAACCATCCAGGGTCGGTTGGCGTTTCGATGCGCCGCCGGATTCGTAGGCTGCGCTCCAAGCACTGCGCAGGCCTCGGTTTCAAGCCCGCACCTTGATTGCTTGCGGGCGATCCGCCGCACCGCCAATGATCGCCGGCAAGCCGGCTACGGCGGTGCACAAAGGGAATCCGCATTCAGGCCCACCAGACGCGTGGGCAAGGCTTCGCCGTTGCCCACCCTACGAACTGGCAGACCTCAGCTTCAAAGCCCGCACCTTGATCGTGTAGCCCGGGGGACGCCGAGTCCTTGCCGGCGATCGACGCTACACGCCGCAGCGGTTCGCCCGCTTGCGGGCTCCTGCGGTGGGGGCAAGCTCAGTGCGCCGGTTTTTCTTCCTCGGAGGAGGCCTCGACTTCCAGCAGGTCGTCGAAATCGGTCTTGAGCCCTGCTCCATGCCATCCAGTTCGGCCAGCAGGCTGCGGAAGCTGGTCTGTTCGCGCGGTTCCGCCTCCGTCTCCGCCTCCTGCGCAGCCACGTCGGCGCGCGCCTGTAGCGTGGCGGGCACGGCCGCGTCTTCCTCATCGAGCAGCGGTCGCAGTTCGGGCTCCATCTCGCGCAGCACGGCGAGCGGCGGCAGTTCGTCGAGGTTCTTCAGATTGAAGTGGTCGAGGAACTGGCGGGTGGTGGCGAACATCGCCGGCCGCCCCGGCACGTCGCGATGGCCGACCACGCGAATCCACTCGCGCTCCTGCAGGGTCTTGACGATCTGGCTGTTGACCGCGACGCCGCGGATGTCCTCGATCTCGCCGCGGGTGATCGGCTGGCGGTAGGCGATCAGCGCCAGGGTTTCCAGCAAGGCACGCGAATAGCGTTGCGGCCGCTCTTCCCACAGCCGGCCGACCCAGGGCGAGAAGCGCTCGCGCACCTGCAGGCGGTAGCCGCTGGCGACCTCCTTGAGTTCGAACGCACGCCCCTTGCAGGATTTCTCCAGGGTTTCCAGGGCCTTTTTCAACTGCGCCGACGAGGGCCGCTCGCCCTCTTCGAACAGCTCGCCCAGGCGCTCCAGCGAAAGCGGTTTGCCGCTGGCGAGCAGAAAGGCTTCGAGCAGCGAAGCCAGATCCTTGGGATCGGACAGGTCCACGGGTGACTACCTCAACTGTTCTGTTCGGGCTCGCCGCACCGGGCTACTCGGTGCGACTGCGGACATGGATCGGCGCGAAGGGCTCATTCTGCACCAGCTCGACCAGCGATTCCTTGATCAACTCGAGCACCGCCATGAAGGTCACCACCACGCCGAGGCGCCCCTCCTCGACGCTGAACAGCGTGACGAAGGGAACGAAGCCGCCGCCCTTGAGACGCTCCAGCACTTCGCTCATGCGCTCGCGGGTCGACAGCGCCTCGCGGGTAACCTGGTGGCTCTCGAACATGTCGGCACGACGCAGCACCTCGGCCATGGACACCAGCAGCTCCTCCAGGCTGACGTCCGGCAGCAGCTTGCGCACCCGCGCATGCGGTGCATCGAGGCGTGGCACCTGCAGCTCACGGCCGACCCGCGGCAACGCATCGAGATCTTCGGCCGCGGCCTTGAAGCGCTCGTATTCCTGCAGACGGCGGATCAGCTCGGCGCGTGGGTCTTCCTCGTCCTCGGCCACTTCGGCCGAGCGCGGCAACAGCATGCGCGACTTGATCTCGGCGAGCATGGCAGCCATCACCAGGTACTCGGCCGCCAGCTCCAGGCGCACGGACTTCATCAGTTCGACATAGCCCATGTACTGGCGGGTGATCTCCGCCACCGGGATGTCGAGGATGTCGATATTCTGCTTGCGGATCAGGTACAGCAGCAGGTCCAGCGGGCCCTCGAAGGCCTCGAGGAAGACCTCCAGGGCATCCGGCGGGATGTACAGGTCCAGCGGCAGCTCGGTGACCGCCTCGCCATAGACGAGCGCCAGCCGCAACTGCTCGCCGGGCTGGTTTTCGCTGCTGTGGACCTCGTGTTGCTGCATCTGGCTCTCCGCAAAGGGTGCGTGGCGCTGCTCGTCAGCGATAATGCAGGCCCATGGCCTGGCGCACTTCGACCAGGGTCTCGCGGGCCTCGTCGCGGGCATGCTCGGCCCCTTCGGCGAGGATGGCGCGTACCAGGTCGGTATTCTGCTCATAGTCCAGCGCACGCTCCTGCAGCGGCGCCAGCTCGGCCCGGATCGAATCGATCAGCGGCGCCTTGCACTCCAGGCAGCCGATACCGGCACTGCGACAACCCTGTTCGGCCCACTGGCAGACAGCCTCGTCGGAGTGCACCAGATGCATCTGCCAGACCGGGCAGCGCGTCGGCTCGCCGGGGTCGCTGCGGTGCACGCGGGCCGGGTCGGTGGGCATGCGGCGGATCTTCTCTTCGATCTCGTTCGGCGTGTCGCGCAGGTAGATGGCGTTGCTGTTGGACTTGGCCATCTTGCCGCCATCGAGCCCGGAAATCTTCGGCACCTCGCCGAGCAGCGCCTGGGGCTCGGGCAGCAGCAGTTTGCCGCAGCCCTCCAGGTAGCCGTACAGCCGCTCCTGGTCGCCGATGGTGATGGTCTGCTGCTCCTTGAGAATGGCGCGGGCAGTGTTCAGCGCTTCGACGTCGCCCTGCTCCTGGTAACTCTTGCGCAGGCTGACGTAGAGCTTGGAGGTTTTCTTGCCGAGCTTGCGGATCGCCGCTTCGGCCTTGTCCTCGAAATCCTCTTCGCGGCCATACAGGTGATTGAAGCGGCGCGCCACGTCGCGGGCGAATTCGATATGTGGCAGCTGGTCGGCACCGACCGGCACCAGCCCGGCGCGATAGAGCAGGATGTCCGCGGCCTGCAGCAACGGGTAGCCGAGGAACCCATAGGTATCCAGGTCCTTGTGCTGCAGGTGCTGCTGCAGCTCCTTGTAGGATGGCACCCGCTCCAACCAGCCCAGCGGCAGATCATCGACAGCAGCAGATGCAGCTCGGCGTGTTCGGGCACCTGCGACTGGATGAACAGTGTCGCCGAACTCGGGCTGACCCCGGCGGCCAGCCAGTCCACCGCCATGTCCATGACGTTCTGCGAAATATCGCCGGTGGTTTCGTAGTCGGTGGTCAGCGCATGCCAGTCGACGATGCAGAAGAAGCTCTCGTATTCATGCTGCAGCTTGACCCAGTTCTTCAGCACGCCGTGGTAGTGACCGAGGTGAAGCCGGCCGCTCGGACGCATGCCGGAAACCACGCGCCGCTGTGAATCCATGGAACTCAAAAGGGTGTCCTTGATCGTTGTTGTTCGGGCATGTTCGCCTCAGGAGCCGTTCCCGCTTCGGCGCGCGCCGCGTCGAAAGGGCAACAGGCCGGCTAGGCCGCGAAGGGTTGCGGATCACCGCAGCGACGCGCAGCACTTCCGGCCGGTCGTCCACCAGGCTGACCACCGTGGAAGCCTCGACGCCACCGTACCCGCCGTCGATGATCAGGTCTACCTGATGCTCGAGCATCTCGCGCATTTCGTAAGGATCGCTCATCGGCAATTCCTCGCCGGGCAGGATCAGGCTGACGCTCATCAGCGGCTCGCCCAGCTCCTCCAGCAAGGCCTGGGCGATCGGCTGCGCCGGTACGCGCAGGCCGATGGTGCGGCGCTTGGGATGCAGCAGCATGCGCGGCACCTCGCGCGTGGCCGGCAGGATGATGGTGTACGGCCCCGGCAGATGCGTCTTGAGCAGGCGGAAGGCAGCGGTATCGACCTTGGCGAACAGCCCCAGCTGCGACAGGTCGCGACAGGCCAGGGTGAAGTTGTGCTTGTCGTCGAGCTGGCGCAGGCGGCGGATGCGCTCGGTCCCCGCCTTGTTGCCGATCGAGCAGCCCAGGGCGTAGCTCGAATCGGTCGGATAGACCACCACCCCGCCCTTGCGGATGATCTCCACGGCCTGCTTGATCAGGCGCGGTTGCGGATTGTCCGGATGGATCTGGAAAAACTGACTCATGGCAACTCCCTGTTCAGCTGGCAGCAGATATGCGGCACTCATGATCGAAATGTCTCCATAAAGGTGACAGATCCTCGGGCAGGGTGCGGTAAAGCCCCAGCTCCGACCATTCCCCCGGCGCGTGGAAATCGCTGCCCACCGTGGCCATCAGCCCGAACTCGCGCGCCAGGATCGACAATCCGCCCACCTGTTCCAGCGGCTGCATGCCATTGACCACTTCCAGCGCATGCCCGCCGGCCCGGGCAAAATCCACCACCAGCCGACGGCGCTTGCTGCGGGTGAAAGCGTACTGCCAGGGATGTGCGAGGCTGATCCACGCGCCCGCCTCGTGCAATGTCGCCAGCGTCTGCTCGAGACTCGGCCAATGCTGCTTCACATCGCCGAGCTTGCCCGAGCCCAGCCATTTGCGAAACGCCTCGGCACGGTCACGCACATGGCCGGCGCGCACCAGGAATTCGGCGAAATGCGGACGCGCCGGCGCATTGCCGCTGTCGCCGAGCGCCTGCTGAATCGCGCGGGCGCCTTGCAACGCCCCCGGCATGCCCTTGGCCTCGAGCCGCTGGGCAATCAGCTCCGCGCGGCGCCAGCGCCCGTCATGCAGGTCGGCGATCGCCCGCTGCAACGCCGGAGCATCGCTGGCGAAACCGTAACCCAATACATGAATGGTAGCCCCGCTCCACAGGCACGACAGCTCGATCCCGTTGACCAGCCGCATCCCCAGCGCCTGCGCGGCGGCGCGGGCTTCGTCGAGCCCATCGACGGTATCGTGATCGGTGAGCGCCAGCAGTTCGATACCACGGCCATGGGCCCGCTCCACCAGCTTGGCGGGGGCGAGAACACCATCTGAAGCGGTGCTGTGGCAATGCAGATCGACAAACATCCAGTAATGCACTCCAGGAGGTGGGATACCTCGAAACAGGTCATGAGCCAGCGGCCGCAACATCAGCCGGTCCCGGCCCGCCTGCCGATAGGCTGGGTCGATCAGGCACGAACGCCGGCTAGTCTAACGCCGCACCGGGGCTTTGTGCTCGTTCTTGCCGTGAACAGCCAGCAAGCCAGGCGAATTTCCGGTTCGGACCACCGTTGCTTTCGACCACCGTTGTTGCCCGGCGTGCGATGGCCAATCACCCGCCCGGGCCATGTGCGACGCTTTCGCGGCACGCGCGGTTTGCTATGATGCCGCGCTGCATGGCGCATGGCTGCTACCGCGCGACGCAGCTTTAATATTTCTGCGCCATGTAGCCGAATCCAGATATCGAGGAACGACCATGCTGTACGCCGTTATCGCCACCGACGCCCCGAATTCCCTGCAGGACCGCCTGGCTGCCCGCCCGGCCCATCTGGCACGCCTGGAGCAACTCAAGAACGAGGGCCGTCTGGTCCTGGCCGGCCCGCATCCGGCCATCGACAGCAACGACCCCGGCGAAGCCGGCTTCAGCGGCAGCCTGGTGGTGGCCGAGTTCGACTCGCTGGAAGCGGCCCAGCAATGGGCCGACGCCGATCCCTACAAGGCCGCCGGCGTCTACGTGAACGTGCTGGTCAAGCCCTTCAAGAAAGTGCTGCCTTGAGCCGACACAGGGATTGCGAATTCGTCTGGCCGTCGCCACGGCCCCGTAGAAGGAAAAAGGAGTTCCGATGCGCCAAGGCCCGCTTTCCCTGCTGCTTGCCCTGAGCCTGCTCGCCCCCGCGCTGCATGCACAGGAAGAACCCGCTTCGCCGGCGCCCTCGGCCGAGCAGGCGGCAGCCGATGCCGAAGAGTACGCCGCGCCCGCAGCGCAACCGGCGGCCGACAGCGAGGCCGTGCAAGGCCTGCTGCTGCGCCTGCGCGAAGAGAACCAGCGCTTGCGCCTGCAATTGCAGGCCGAGCAGGCCAAGGCCACGCCGATGCTGCTGACCGAGCAGCAACAGTGGTTCGCGGTGGGCGGTGGCGTAGGTGTCGTCAGCTTCATCCTCGGCCTGCTGGTGACACGTAGCCGCCGCCGGCGCCAGTGGATCAATTGAGCGTAGCGATCCGACATGAGTGAACTGCTGCTGATCGATGACGACCGTGAACTGTGCGAGCTGCTGGTCAGCTGGCTCGCCCAGGAAGGTTTCGTCGCCCATGCCTGCCATGATGGCCAGAGCGCCCGCGCGGCGCTGACGCAGTACCAGCCCGCCGCGGTGGTACTCGACGTCATGCTGCCCGACGGCAGCGGCCTGGAGCTGCTCAAGCAATTGCGCAACGAACATCCCGACCTGCCGGTGCTCATGCTCTCCGGCCGGGGCGAACCGCTG
The DNA here is from genome assembly GCF_000582595.1 of Pseudomonas sp. BAY1663. Lineage (NCBI taxonomy): Bacteria > Pseudomonadati > Pseudomonadota > Gammaproteobacteria > Pseudomonadales > Pseudomonadaceae > Pseudomonas > Pseudomonas sp. BAY1663. The sequence continues at coordinate 46,649 of NZ_AZSV01000001.1, read as the reverse complement.
GATCGCATCCTCGGCCTCGAACTCGGTGCCGATGACTACCTGGCCAAACCCTGCGATCCGCGCGAACTCACCGCACGCCTGCGCGCGGTACTGCGCCGCAGCCAGCCGGCCGCCAGCCCCAGCCAGCTGGAACTGGGCGACTTGTGCTACAGCCCGGCACGCGGCGTCGCCAGCATCGCCGGCCACGACGTCAGCCTGACGCTGTCCGAAGGGCGGATACTCGAAGCGCTGCTGGCCCAGCCCGGCGAGCCGATCGACAAGCAGGCCCTGGCCCAGCATGCGCTGGGCCGCAAGCTGACCCTCTACGATCGCAGCCTGGACATGCACGTCAGCAACCTGCGTCGCAAGCTCGGCCCCCACCCCGATGGCAGCCCGCGCATCGTCGCCTTGCGCAGCCGTGGTTATCTTTACGCCGTCTGATCGTCTTTACCGAGGCTTTACCCTGGCCTGACCGCCCTTGACTTTGCGCTCCGTAGACTGAACTCATCCGGTCGCCGAACCGCTGACGACGAAGCAATCCGAGTGTCGTCGAGGATCGAACCGGTTTCCCGATATAGGAGAGATTCCATGATGCGCAAATCACTTGTTGCCCTGCTGTTCGCCGCTGCCCTGCCCACCCTCGCCTTCGCCATGCCGGGCGGCATGCCTGACGGCCAACCCGGCGGAAAAAGGGGCCCGCACATGTTCCATCAGCTGGACCTGAGCAAGGACCAGCAACGCGAAATGCACAAGCTGATGGGCGAACAGATGAAACAACGCCACGAGATCACCCAGCGCTACCTGGACAAGCTGCCCGAAACCGAGCGCAAGGCCATGCAGGATGAACTCAAGGCCAGCCAGGACAAGACCCACCAGAGCATGCGCGCCCTGCTCAAGCCCGAACAGCAGAAAGCCTTCGACGAAGGCCTGAAGAAAATGGAAGACAAGCGCGCCGAACGCGCCGAGTTCCTCAAGTGGAAGGCCGAGCGCGATCAGCAGAACTGATCGAACCGGCTGTCCGACAACCCGCCCGACCAGTTCCCACCGTTGTCCAGGACAACGGTGCGGGCTGACCGGGCTTTGCCGTGGAGAGTCCCGGTGCGATCACTGTTCTGGCGTATACTCGCGACCTTCTGGCTGGCCATCGCACTGGTCGCCGGCCTGGCCATGCTGCTCGGCCATGCCCTGAACCAGGACGCCTGGATTCTCAGCCGCCACCCCTCGGTACAGGGGCTCGCCGAGACCTGGACCCGAGTCTACGAGCAGCACGGCCCACAGGCCGCCCAGCGCCTGCTGGAAGAGCACCGCCACCACTCCCATGTCGACGTGCAGGTGCTGGCCGAAAACGGCCAGCCCGTCATCCGCGGCACCTTTCCGGCACGCGCCGCCGCCTACGAGGCCCGCCAGCAGGACCGGGACCGCCAGTTGCCCTGGCGCCGCCTGACCGCGGACTACACCAGCCCGAGCAGCGGCGAAACCTACCTGTTCATCTACCGGATCCCGTATCCCGAGCTGCAGGCCTGGCATCGCGGCAGCCTGTTCTGGCCGCTCAGCGCGTTGGGCATCGCGCTGGTGGTGCTGACCGGTTTCAGCCTGTTGCTGACGCTGTCCATCACCCGCCCGCTGGATCGCCTGCGCGGCGCGGTACACGATCTGGGCCAGACCACCTACCAGCAGCAGTCGCTGGCGCGCCTGGCCAGGCGCCGTGACGAGCTCGGCGTGCTGGCCAACGACTTCAACCGCATGGGCGCACGTCTGCAGACGCTGATCGGCAGCCAGCGCCAGTTGCTGCGCGATGTCTCTCACGAACTGCGCTCGCCACTGGCGCGCCTGCGCATCGCCCTGGCGCTGGCCGAACGCGCCAGTCCGAGCGAACGTGAAGTGATCTGGCCGCGCCTGGCCAAGGAATGCGACCGGCTGGAAGCGCTGATCAGCGAGATTCTCGAACTGTCACGCCTGGATGCCGAGCCCGGTGCGGCCAGCAACGTCGACCTGCCATCGATGTTCGAGCAACTGAAGGAGAACGCCCGCATCGTGGCACCCGGGCAACGCATCGACAGCCAGGTGGAGCCCGGCATCGGCCTGACGGGCTGGCCGGACATGCTCGAGCGTGCCCTGGACAACCTGCTGCGCAATGCGCTGCGCTTCAATCCCGAGGGCATGCCGATCGAACTGCGCGCGCAACGGGAGGCCGGCAGCCTGGTGCTGAGCGTTCGCGACCACGGCGCCGGCGTGGCCGACGAACATCTGTCGCAACTGAGCGAACCGTTCTTCCGCGCCCCCGGGCAAACCGCCGCCGGCCACGGCCTCGGGCTGGCCATCGCCCGCCGCGCCGCGGAACGCCATGGCGGCCAGTTGCAACTGGCCAATCATCCCGATGGCGGCTTCATCGCCAGCCTGCGCCTGCCCTTGCCAGGCCCTTCGGCCAGGGTGTCAGACGCCGCGGCGGCTCACTGACCGTCCCAGCCGGAAACGAATGTCTGCGGCTCGAGCACCGGAGCGGTACGCACCCGCCCCTCCGGGGTCCCCAGGTAGATGAACCCCAGCAGCCGCTCATGGGCAACCACACCCAGGCCCTGCGTGACGTGCGGGTCGTAGGCGAAATCGCCGGTACGCCACACGGCCCCGATTCCCTGCGCATGCGCGGCGAGCAGAATGCCGTGGGCCGCACAGCCGGCGGCCAGCAACTGCTCGCTTTCCGGCACCTTGGGATGCGCCTGCAAGTGGCCGATGACCACGATCAGCAGCGGCGCGCGCAGGGGCATGTTCCGAGCCTTTTGCAATGCCTCCGCCGACGCGTTCGGCTCACGCGCTCGCAGCGCCGCGGCGAACAGATCACCGAGGCGTTGGCGTGCATCGCCTTCGATGGTCAGGAAACGCCAGGGATGCAACTGCGCGTGATCGGGAGCACGCAGCGCGGCACGGAACAGCAGGTCGAGTTGCGCGGCATCGGGCGCGGGGTCACAGAGCCGCGTGACGGAAACGCGGTTGAGCAGCAGGTCCAGAGCGTCCATCCATTACCTCCTAAACGGGTCGGACATTCTAGAGGCTGTTGAGGTTTCATCGCGAGCGGTGGGAACGACGGGGAATCCGGTGGCGCGAATGTCGCCGGTTTGCGATGAAACGTCAACAGACCCTAGGGTCTGTTGACGTTTCGTTCGTGCCAGCGCCCTGCCGGGCTTCGCTGCGCTCAGCTGCCAACCTACCGCCCGAAAGCCCCGCCATGCCCGCGCTTCAAGCCACCCGATCCGGCGAAAGATGCGGCTGCAACGGTGGCACCAGCGGCGGTAGCCCATGGGCGGCGCGCGCGGCGTCGCAATGCACGTTGTGTTCGCCGTTGGCCCAGGACGCCTCGAATTCGCGGCAGGTGCTCGAACGCTGCTCGTACATGCTGCAACGCACACCGCATCCGACGTCCCCGAGCAACCCCACGCAGCGAGCGGGCTTGGCCTCGGTGCCGAGCATGGCCACATGGAACGGGGAAACCTGAACGGTCAGCTGGTCCGGGACCGCCCCGCCCGAGGATACGCATTCACCGAAATAGAAAGACACACGGAAATACGCGCAGCAGGCGCCGCACGTGAGGCAAGGATTGTCGATGGACATGGAAGGTGAACACCCAGATACCGGAATGGGCCGGCGCCCGGGCGGCTATTCTATTCATCGCCGCAGCCTTGGGAAGAGGCCGCCAGGCGACTGCTGAAAACATTGTTCACACCCCGGACGGGCGGTTTACTGGCTTCGCCACACGAGTAGAATGTCCGCCCCTCTTTTTCGTGCCGAGCACTTCTACATGGCCCTGCCGACTCTGCGTATCATCGGTTTCATTCTCGGCATATTCCTGATCACCCTGGCCGTCAGCATGATCATTCCGATGCTGACGCTGCTGGCATTCGAGCGCACCGATGACCTGCAGGCGTTCATCTGGGCAAGCCTGATCACCTTTTCCTGCGGCTTCGCCCTGGTCGCGCCCGGGCGCCCGGCCAATACCCACCTGCGGCCACGGGACATGTATTTCCTGACCACCGCCAGCTGGGTGGTGGTCTGCTGCTTCGCCGCGCTGCCGCTGATGCTGATCCAGCACATCAGCTACTCGGATGCCTTCTTTGAAACCATGTCCGGCATCACCACCACCGGGGCCACTGTCCTGTCGGGACTGGACAGTGCATCGCCCGGCCTGCTCATGTGGCGTTCGTTGCTGCACTGGCTGGGCGGCATCGGCTTCATCGGCATGGCGATCGCCATCCTGCCACTGCTGCGCGTCGGTGGGATGCGGCTGTTCCAGACCGAGTCCTCCGACTGGTCTGAAAAGGTCATGCCACGCTCGCACGTGGCCGGAAGATACCTGATCGCCATCTACGTGACCTTCACCCTTGCCGCATTCGTTGCATTCGCGCTGACCGGCATGAGCCTGTTCGACGCCATCAACCATGCGATGTCGGCCGTCTCGACGGGGGGCTTCTCCACCTCCGACGCCTCGATGGGCAAGTTCGGGCCGGCGGCCCATTGGGTGGCGATCATCTTCATGCTGCTCGGCAGCCTGCCGTTCACCCTGTACGTCATGATGCTGCGCGGCCACCGCACGGCGTTGGTCAAGGACGAACAGGTGCGGGGGTTCCTGCTGATGCTGACGATCACCAGCCTGCTGTTCAGCGGCTGGTACTGGCTCAATCACGACATCAACATGCTGGATGCGCTGCGTGTCGTGACTTTCAGCGTGGTCTCGGTAGTCACCACCACCGGTTTCGCGGTCGATGACTACACCCAATGGGGCGGCTTCGCGGTGATGGCCTTCTTCTATCTGACCTTCGTCGGCGGCTGCTCGGGGTCCACCTCCGGCGGGCTGAAGATGTTCCGTTTCCAGGTTGCCTACTCGCTGCTGCGTGCCAACTTCAAGCAGCTGATCCACCCACGCGCGGTGATCCGCCAGCAGTACAACGGCCACAACCTCGACGAGGAAATCGTCCGTTCGATCCTCACCTTCTCCTTCTTCATCACCATGACCATCGGCGTGCTGGCGCTATGCCTGGCGCTGCTGGGGCTCGACCCGATCACCGCCCTGACCGGCGCCGCCACCGCCGTGTGCAACGTCGGACCGGGCCTGGGCGATATCATCGGCCCGGCCGGCAACTTCTCCACCCTGCCGGACACCGCCAAATGGCTGCTGTCGGTGGGCATGCTGCTCGGGCGCCTGGAAATCATCACCGTGCTGGTGTTGCTGACTCCGGCATTCTGGCGTCATTGATCGGGTGCAGCCCCGGAGCCACGCCTGAACAGGCGGCCAGCGACCGTCACCAGCGCCAGTACGAGGCCACCGGCAACGATGCCGAACGCCATGTCGAGCAGCGTCGGCAGCAGGCCACCCAGCACCACGCCGACATACGGCAAGCCGAGGGCATCCTGCGCGCTGCTCTCGATGAAGTGATGCACGGCGCGGATGCCGTGGGTGAGGATACCGCCGCCCACCATGAACATCGCCGCGGTGCCGATGATCGACAGTGATTTCATCAGCCAGGGCGCGACACGCAGGATGCCCCGCCCGACGGCGCTGGCCAGGGCGCCGGCGCGCCTGCTCAGGGCCAGCCCGAGGTCGTCGAGCTTGACGATGCCGGCCACCAGGCCATAGACGCCGAGGGTCATGAGAATGGCGATCCCAACCAGCACCGTCACCTGCTGCGAGAACGACGCCCCCGCCACCGTGCCCAGGGTGATGGCGATGATTTCCGCCGAGAGGATGAAATCGGTGCGTATCGCACCGCCGATCTTGCTCCGCTCGAACGCCACCATGTCCACTGCCGGATCGGCCAGCGCCTTCGCCGTTTCGGCGTGCGTCGCGCGGTCGTCGTGAAGAAACCTGTGGGCCAGCTTCTCGAAACCTTCATAGCAGAGGAACGCACCGCCGAGCATCAGCAAAGGCGTGATCGCCCAGGGAACGAAAGCGCTGATCAGCAAAGCGGCGGGCACCAGGATCGCCTTGTTGCGCAGCGAGCCCTTGGCCACGGCCCAGACCACCGGCAGTTCGCGGTCGGCCTTCACCCCGGCTACCTGCTGGGCATTCAGTGCGAGGTCGTCACCGAGCACGCCCGCGGTCTTCTTGGCCGCGACCTTGGTCATGACCGATACGTCGTCCAGGACCGTCGCGATATCGTCGATCAGCGCAAGCAAGCTGGTGGCCAAGGTCAATCTCTCCCCATCGATGAAATGAATGCAGCGGACATGTCGTTACTTATGGCTGCGCGACCTGCCTCCGGTTCCTGGCGCGGTATTCGCCGGGCGTGAGTGCAAACCAGCGCTTGAACGCCCGGTAGAAGTTGCTCGGATCGGCGAAGCCCAGCAGGTAAGCGATTTCCAGCAGGGCCATGTCCGCCTGGGCGAGGTATTGCATCGCCAGGTCGCGGCGTGTGTCGTCGAGCAATTGCTGGAAACTGCTGCCTTCCTCCTGCAGGCGCCGCTGCAGGGTGCGCGCGGACAGGTGCAGCGCCTGCGCCAGCGTCTCGCGCCTGGGCTCGCCCTGCGGCAGCATCCTGCAGAGCACCTGCCGCGCCTGATGCAGGACCCGGCTGCCGGCGAAGCGCGCCAGGTATTCGCCGGCGAAACGGTCATGCAGTTGCGCCAGCGCGTCGTTGGCGGTCGGCAACGGCGTTTCCACGTCGGCCTGGCTGAACACCAGCGCATAACGCGGCGCGTCGAAACGCAGCGGCGCCTGGAACAGCCGGCGATAGGGCTCCAGGTCCTCCGGCGCTCGCCCCTGGAAGCTCACCTCCAGCGGCTGCAGCGCCCTCCCGGTCAGCCAGCGACAGAAGGTCAGGCAACCGGCGAGCGAGCCTTCGGCGCTCTGCCGCGCCGGCGGCAGGCGGTCGCCGTGGATTGCCAGGCTCAGCCGATAGCCCTGCGTGCAAGGCTGGAAATCCAGATCGGCCCCCTCGGCGATGATCCGCTGGTAACGCACCAGCCGTGCGAAGCCTTCCTTGAGGTTGCGGCTGGACATCAGCGCGTAGCCGACCACGTGCAGGGCCGCCGGTCGCGCCTCGCGCGCCATGTCCAGGCCGATGGCCGGATTGCCGGAGACTTCCACCGCCCGCAGCCACAGGCGCGTCATGTCGTCCTGGGCGAAACGCGCATCCGGGTCGCCCAGCGCCGCATAGTCCAGGCCCAGTTCGGCAAACAGCTGATGGCAGTCGATGTCCGCCGCTTCCAGCGCCTGGACGATGCCCTGCGCCCAGCTCGAGGATGTGGTGCGTTCGCTCATGGTGCTTCTTGTTCTGGAATGGGGTGGCGGCCACGGGGCCAAGGCTACTAAACTGGCACTCATTGTCACTGCCCCGCAAGACGCGGCGCGCCTAAACTGGCCGGGACAATAACAGGAGGTACGCCATGCGCACGCAAACCGCCGAACGCTTCACCCGCTTTGCCGATTTCTATCCGTTCTACCTGGCCGAGCACAGCAACCCGACCTGCCGTCGCCTGCATTACGTCGGCAGCCTGCTGGTACTGGCCATCCTGGGCTACGCCCTGTTCACCCAGCAGTGGTGGTGGCTGCTGGCAATGCCGATCGCGGGCTACGGTTTCGCCTGGGTTGGCCACTTCGTCTTCGAGAAGAATCGTCCGGCAACGTTCCAGTATCCGCTCTACAGCTTCCTCGGCGACTGGGTCATGCTCAAGGATATGCTCACCGGGCGCATCCGCTTCTGAGGGCCATTCCACGATCTGCTGCGCGCCGGCCCCGCCGCGTAAAAACGGGCCCGCAGTGCCCGGCGGCACCCACGATCCAGCGCTGATTGCGAACTGCTGTTTGGCGATGCGCCGCTGCTTGGTTATGATCAGCCGGCTGCTGCACGGGCCGGCCAATCGCCGAGCAGGCACGCTGTAGCCGCGAGACTGAACGCCGTTGATTCCGCTCGCTTGCCGGTTCCTGCGCGGCGGGTCCAGCTTCAGTCTGCAAGGCGCATAGAAAAAGGCGTCGAAAAACGACCAGGGATCGTACGCATACATGACTTCCATCATGGTGGAGCGCCGTAATGGCCTCGCCACTCGCCCGTTGCGCGAGTATTACTCCCGCGTGCTCGCCTATCTGGCCTGCGCGGCGACACTCGCTGCAGGCACCTATACCCAATATTTTTCGATGGACCTGTTGTGGATGGTCCCCTATGCGTTGCTCTATCCACACCTGGCCTACCACCTGAGCTATCGCTTCAAGCGCGATCACCCGGAACGCACCTCGCAGGTCCTGCTCTGCCTGGACGCGCTGAATGCCGGTTTCGGCATTCTGCTGCTAGGTTTCTCCGTGGTGCCGAGCCTGATGTTCCTGCTCACCCTCGGTTTCAGCGCCCTGGTCATCGGCAGCCTGCGCAACCTGACGCTGGCGCTGCCCTGCGTGGCACTCGGCATCGCCCTGGCCAGCCTGCAGTTCCCCCTCGAATTCAAGGACACGACGCCCGTTCTGGTTTCACTGGTCAGCATCCTGTTCACCACTTTCTACGTGTGCGCCACCGCCTACTACGTCCACCAGCAGGGGCTGCGCCTGGCCCAGGCGCGCAAGGAAATCGAAATGGAACAGGCCAAGGCCGCCCGCCTGGCCCGCAACCTGGCCAAGTACCTGTCTCCACAGGTCTGGGAATCGATCTTCTCCGGCAAGCGCAGCGTGCGCCTGGAAACCCAGCGCAAGCGGCTGACGGTGTTCTTCTCGGACATCAAGGGCTTCACCGAGCTGTCCGAAGAGCTGGAGGCCGAAGCCCTGACCGACCTGCTAAACAACTACCTCAACGAAATGTCGAAGATCGCCCTCAAGTATGGCGGCACCATCGACAAGTTCGTCGGCGACTGCGTGATGGTGTTCTTCGGCGACCCGACCAGCCAGGGCGCCAAGAAAGACGCGGTGGCCGCAGTGTCCATGGCCATCGCGATGCGCAAGCACATGAAGGTGTTGCGCCAGCAATGGCGCGCCCAGGGCATCACCCGCCCGATGGAAATCCGCATGGGCATCAACACCGGTTATTGCACGGTGGGCAACTTCGGTGCCGACACGCGCATGGACTACACCATCATCGGCCGCGAAGTGAACCTCGCCAGCCGCCTGGAGAGCGCCGCCGAGGCCAGCGAGATTCTCATTTCCCATGAGACCTATTCGCTGATCAAGGACGTGATCATGTGCCGCGACAAGGGCCAGATCTCGGTAAAGGGCTTCTCCCGCCCGGTGCAGATCTACCAGGTGGTCGATTTCCGCCGCGATCTCGGCGCCACCTGCAGCTTCGTCGAGCATGAGCTGCCCGGGTTCTCCATGTACCTCGACACCAACGGCATACAGAACTTCGACAAGGAGCGTGTGATCCAGGCCTTGCAGCAGGCCGCCGAGAAACTGCGCGACAAGGTCATTCTCTGACCAGCGGGCTGGCCCAGGCCCTCCGGAGAGCGCCATACCGATGCTTTCGCTTCGTCATTACAACCACGACCTGATCGCCCACAGCCACGAGCACGCACAACTGGTGTTCGGCCTGAAGGGGCTGCTGGAGTTCGAGATGGCCGGGCGTGGCAGCCGCGTCGCCCAGCAATGCCTGGCGGTGGTCCCGTCAGCCACGCATCACGCCTGCGGCAGCGCCACCGGCAGCCATTGCCTGGTGCTGGACATCCCTTCGGAAAACTGGGTGCGCGACCGCCTTGGCCACCACACCGCCCCCAGCCTGCGCTTGCTCGATCGCCCGGACACGCTACGCCTGGCGCCCGTCCAGCAGCAGCTCGTCGAGTGGCTGGCGGCCAGCCCGATCAATGACGCGCTGATCGCCGAACAGGGCGCCGTGCTGCTACTGGCGAGTCTGGCCGGCAACGACGACGCGCCGAGGATGCCGCCCCCTCTTCCGCTCGCGGCGATCGCCGCGCATATCGACCGGCACCTTGCCCATCCGCTTCAGGTCGCCGACCTGGCCCGTATCGCCGGGCTTTCGGTGGCGCGCCTGCATGCCCGCTTCCTCAGCGAAACCGGACGCACGCCCATGGAATACGTGCGCCAGCGACGCCTGCAGCGGGGCGAGGCGCTGCTCCACGACAGCCGACTGCCGATCGGCGAAATAGCCGCACGGGTAGGCTATGCCTCGCAAAGCGCCTTCACCGCGGCCATCGTTCGCGCACGCGGGTGCACGCCACGCGAGCTACGGCGCGAGTTGCGCGACAAAATCGGCGACTGACGCGACAGACAATGGAGCGGACGTTGCCTAGCATCGTCCGCACCGCCATCACCAGGTAGCCTCATGCCCGCTCCCGCAACATCCCTGTCCCGGCAACGCACCCCCGGTGGAAGCGAATGACGCCGCGCAACGCCCTGCTGGCGATCCACCTCGGCGCGCTGATGTTCGGGCTCTCCGGCGTACTCGGGAAGTTGGCCGACAGCACGCCGCTGATCATCACCTTCGGCCGGGCATTTTTCGCCGTCCTGGCCCTGCTGCTGGTCGCCCGCTTGCTTCCGGCCAGCGGCGCCCGCCCCGACTGGCGGCAGCGCTGCGGCCTGGCATTCGGCGGCCTGCTGCTCGGCGCGCACTGGCTGACCTTCTTCGTCGCGGTGAAAATCGCCGGCGTCGGCATCGCCACGCTGGGCTTCGCCAGCTTCCCCGCCTTCACGGTGCTGCTCGAGGGGCTGCTGTTTCGCGAACGCACCCGTGTGGTGGAGTTCGCCATGGTCGCCCTGGTATGCACGGGGCTGCTGCTGGTGACGCCGCAATTCGACCTGGCCAGCGGCCCCACCGCCGGCCTGCTCTACGGTGTGCTTTCCGGTCTGCTGTTCGCCCTGCTGTCGCTGCTCAACCGCGCGGTCACCCGCGGCCTCGATCCGGTGCGAGCGGCGCTCTGGCAGAATCTGGCGATCCTTGTCGGCCTGCTGCCGTTCAGCTGGGCAGCGGTGCCCGCCGTGCCCGCGCAGGACTGGCTCTGGCTGGCGCTGCTGGGGGTACTCTGCACCGGCCTCGTCCACAGCCTGTTCGTCGCCAGCCTGCGTGTGCTGAAGGCGCGCACCACCTCGGTGATCTTCGCCCTGGAGCCGGTCTACGGCATAGCCTTCGCCTGGTGGCTGTTCGATGAGCAGCCGACGCTGCGCATGCTGCTGGGCGGCACCCTGATCATCGTCGCCAGCATCGTCACCAGCCGCCTGAAGAGCGCGCCAACGAACCCTGCGACCTGACGCTCAGCGGTCGTTGTGCCCCAGCGAACGCTGTGGATCGATCTGGTCGCGCACGCGCTGCTTGAGTTCCTTCGCTTCGGGAAAGCCACCGTCGCGCTTGCGCTCCCAGATCTGCACGCCATCACAGGTGATGTGGAACGCCCCGCCGCTGGCGGGCACCAGGCAGACGCGGCCCAAGTCCTCGGCGAAGGTCGAGAGCAGTTCCTGGGCCAGCCAGGCCGCGCGCAGCAGCCATTGGCACTGGGTGCAATAGGTGATGACGATTTCCGGTTTCGCGTCGGCCATGCGGGCAGCTCCGAGAGTTTTGCGGCGGCCTATAATAGCCCTCCTTCTTCATCCCCCACCCGGTTCGATCATGCTCCGCCTGCTCATTGCCCTGCTGTTGCTGCTTCCTTCGTTCTGCTTCGCCGTCGAGCAAACGGCGCTGCCGAAGACCGGCCTGGTGCTGTCCGGCGGGGCTGCACGCGGGCTGGCCCACATCGGCGTGCTCAAGGCGCTGGAAGAACAGGGTGTGCGCATTGATGCCATCGCCGGAACCAGCATGGGCGCGGTGGTCGGTGGGCTGTACGCGGCCGGCTACAGCGTCGCGGAGCTGGAACGGCTGGCGCTGACGCTCGATTGGCAGCAGGTGCTTTCCGATGACCCGCCCCGCCAGGACATCCCCTATCGGCGCAAACAGGACGACCGCGACTTCCTGATCAAGCGCAAGCTGAGCTTTCGCGACGATGGCAGCCTCGGCCTGCCGCTCGGCGTGATCCAGGGGCAGAACCTCGCCCTGTTGCTGGAGCGCCTGCTGGTGCATGCCAGCGATACCCGCGATTTCGACCAGTTGCCGATCCCCTTCCGCGCCGTGGCCACGGACATCGCCAACGACGAAAAGGTGGTCTTCCGCAGCGGTCACCTGCCCCAGGTCATTCGCGCCAGCATGTCGATTCCCGCGGTGTTCGCACCGGTGGAAGTCGAAGGCCATCTGCTGGTGGATGGTGGCATGGTCGACAACATCCCGATGGATGTGGCCCGCAGCATGGGCGTCGACCGCCTCATCGTGGTGGACATCGGCACGCCGCTGAAGCCGCGCAAGGAATTGCTCACGGTGGTCGATGTGCTCAACCAGTCGATCACCATGATGACCCGGCGCAACTCCGAAGCGCAGCTGGCCACCCTGCTGCCCCAGGACCTGCTGATCCAGCCGCCGCTGGCCGGCTACGGCTCGACCGACTTCGGCCGCGCCGAACAGCTGGTCGACGCCGGCTACCGCGCCACGCTCGCACTGGAAGGCCGCCTGGCCGAGATGCGCAGCACCACCGGCGGCAGCCCGGCACTGAGCCTGGCCCGCTCGGGCGACCCGCGCACCCCGGTGATCACCGCGATCAGGGTGGAAAACGATTCGAAGGTCAGCGATGCGGTGATCCGCCGGCATATCCGCCAACGGCTCGGCGAACCGCTGGACCTGGAAGACCTGCAGAAGGACATGGGTACGCTCTATGGCCTGGACTACTTCGAGCGCGTCGAATACCGCGTGCAGCGCCGCAAGCTCGGCAACACCCTGGTGATCAGCGCGCGGGAAAAGCGTACGGGCACCGACTACCTGCGCCTGGGCCTCAGCCTGTCCGACGATTTCCAGGGCGACAGCGTGTTCAACCTGGGCGCCAGCTACCGCAAGAACGGCATCAACCAGCTCGGCGCCGAATGGCTCACGCGCCTGCAGCTGGGCGACCGCCAGGAACTCTACAGCGAGTTCTACCAGCCGCTGGATGCCGGCTCGCGCTGGTTCGTCGCCCCCAACGCCTTTATCGAGGCGCAGAACGTCGAGGCCATTCTCGATAACGACCCGATCGCCGAATACCGCCTGCAGCGCTACGGCTATGGCCTCAATCTCGGCCGGCAGATCGCCAACAACGGCGAGATCCGCTTCGGCATCGGCCAGGCCTGGGGCGAAGCCGACGTGCGGGTCGGCGAGCGCGACCTGCCGGACTTCAGCTTCACCGAGGGCTATTACGCGCTGCAGTATTCGTTCGACACGCTGGACAACGTCGACTTCCCACGCGAAGGCGAGGACATCCGCCTGACCCTGCGCCAGTACGACCCGAGCCTGAGCTCCGACCAACGCTACCGGCAATGGAACCTCGCGCTGGACAAGGCCATCAGCCATGACGCCAATACCTGGGTGCTCGGCGGCCGCTACGGGCGCACGCTGGACGATGCCGAGGTGGTGACATCGAGCTTCCTGCTCGGCGGCGCACGGCAGTTGTCCGGCTTTCGCCAGGATGCGTTGTCGGGGCAGAACATCAGCCTGGCGCGCGTGGTCTACTACCGCCGCATGACGCCGCGTGCGTTCCTGCCGCTGGATTTCCCGGTCTACCTGGGAGGATCGCTCGAACGCGGTCGCGCCTGGAACAACGACAACGCGTTCGACAGCGGCTACATCAACGCGGCCAGCATCTTCCTCGGCTACGACACCCCGCTGGGCCCGCTGAATTTCAGCTATGGGGTCAACGACGAAGACGAGCAGGCGCTCTATCTGAACCTCGGGCGCAGCTTCTAAGGCAAACGAGGGTCGGCTGGCCGCCGAGGTCGGGGCGCCTGCCAACGAGCACCGCCCGCCCGGCGAATCAGGATCGCCCAACGAACGTGCAGCCAGGAACGTGCGGCCAGGCCATTGATTCGGCCGTCGCAGGGCTTGTCGCGGGGTGGCGTTGGGCTTCGTCGCTGCGCGACTCAACCCAACCTACGGTCTACAGCCTGTGCCGCTACGTAGGTTGGGTTGAGCGCAGCGAAGCCCAACCCGCTCAGCGCTTGTCCAGATTGGCGAGGATGCGCGCATGCACCTGCTGGCACTTGCGCAGGTCTTCCTCGTCGATGCCGGCGAACGCCTCGTGGCGAACCTGGGTGGAAATCGCCTCGATCTTCTCGATCAGCGGCAACGCCGGTGCGCCAAGGGACACGCGCTTGGCCCGCCGGTCCTCGGGGGACGCCTTGCGATGCACCAGGCCCTGGGCCTCGAGACTGTCGAGCAGGCGCGCCAGGGTCGGCCCCTCCACCGCCACGCTCTGCGCCAGCTCGCGCTGGGTCGGCTCATGATCGAAACGGGCCAGGTGCAGCAGCACCAGCCAGCGTGCCTGGGACAGCCCCAGATCGGCCAGGCGCCGATCCAGTTCGGCGCGCCAGCCACGCGAGAGTTGCGCCAACTGCATGGCGAAGCGATGTTGCTCGGCGTACATGTAACGTGCATTCCTGCAGAAACTAATTATTAGTGAGCTAATCACAGCTCCGGAATGCAGGCAAGACGACCTTCGGCCGGTGATAGGCATCGAAAAGGCCAAATGATGGCGCGTCCCCAGCGCAACCGCTAACCTAGCGCGTCCGGGGCATGGCCAGCCCGGGCAGCGGATGCAGCTGGTTACAATTCGAACTCGACCTGCAACGCGGCGCGCACGCAATACAGCACCTGTTCCGGCACGCGGCCGGCGAACTGCTCGGCCACCGCCGCCACCGGCGGCAGCTCGCCCTCGCCGTCGAGGAAGGCCTCCTGGATTTCGCCAAGCAGATCCTCGGGCAGGTCCAGCGCCTGCTCCAGGCTCAGCTGTTGCTGGCCGATGGCCTCGGCGAGCATGGCGTAGACATTCTTCTCGCTGCAGTCGAGCTGGCGCGCGATCTGCGCCGGGGTCATGCCGGCACGCGCCAGGGTGATCAGTTCGTGGCGCAGATCCGCCGGCGACCTGGCGGCCTCGGCGCCACCCTGCAGCACGTCGAGGAACGCCTGGCCATAACGCTCCAGCTTGCGCGCACCGACGCCACTGATGGAGGCCATGTCCGCCAGCGATGCCGGCTGGCTGCGCAACATCTCCAGCAGCGTGGCATCCGGGAAGATGACGTAGGGCGGCACGGCATGCTCCTCCGCCAGCTTGCGGCGCAGGGCCCGCAGGGCCTCCCAGGTCTCGCGCTCCTCGCCGCGCACCAGCTGGCTGGCGGGACTCTTCGACTGGCCTTTGGAGGTCTGCTGCGGCTTGAGATCGCGGCGCAACTCAAGGGCGACCTCACCACGCAGCAACGGCCGGCAGCTGTCGGACAGGCGCAGGCCACCGAAGCCGTCGAGGTCGACGTCCGCCAGCCCGCGCGCGACCAGCTGGCGGAACAGCGTGCGCCACTCGCCTTCGCTCAGCGCCTTGCCGACACCGAACACGGACAGATGCTGATGGCCGAAACCACGCACCTTGTCGTTGTCGCGCCCCAACAGGATATCCACCAGATGACCGACGCCATAACGCTGGCCGCTGCGGTAGATGGCCGACAACGCCTGGCGCGCCGGCTCGGTAGCATCCCAGGTCTGCACGCCGTCGGCACAGTTGTCGCAGTGTCCGCAGGGCGTGGGCAACTCTTCGTCGAAGTACGCCAGCAGCGCCTGACGGCGGCAACGGGTTTCCTCGCACAGTGCCAGCATGGCATCGAGCTTGTGCTGCTCGACCCGCTTGTGGCGCTCGTCGCCCTCGGAGTTATTGAGCATCTGCTTGAGGAATATCACGTCCTGCAAGCCGTAGGCCATCCAGGCATCGGCCGGTAGCCCGTCGCGCCCGGCGCGGCCGGTTTCCTGGTAATAGGCCTCCAGCGACTTGGGCAGGTCGAGGTGGGCGACGAAGCGCACGTTGGGCTTGTCGATGCCCATGCCGAAGGCGATGGTCGCCACCATGATCAGCCCTTCCTCGTTGAGGAAGCGCTTCTGGTGATAGGCACGCAGGTCGTTGGGCAGCCCGGCGTGATAGGGCAGCGCCGGGAAGCCCTGCTCGGTGAGGAATGCCGCCAGGTCGTCGACCTTCTTGCGCGACATGCAGTAGACGATGCCGGCATCGCCACGGCGCTCGGCGAGAAAGCCCAGCAACTGCTTGCGCGGCTGTTCCTTGGGCACGATGCGGTAGAAGATGTTCGGCCGGTCGAAGCTGGAGAGGAAGCGCTCGGCGTTTTCCAGATGCAGGCGCTGGACGATCTCCTCGCGCGTGCGCTTGTCCGCCGTAGCGGTCAGGGCGATGCGCGGCACATTGGGAAACAGCTCGGCCAACTGACCCAGTTGCAGATATTCGGGGCGGAAATCATGGCCCCACTGGGACACGCAATGCGCCTCGTCGATGGCGAACAACGCGACATTCAGTCGCTGCAGGAACGCCAGCATGCGCGGCTGCACCAGGCGCTCGGGCGCCAGGTAGAGCATCTTGATCTCGTTGCGGCGGATACGCTCGGCGATATCGCGCTGCTCCTCGGGGCTCAGCGTCGAGTTCAGCGCCACGGCCGAAACACCCAGCTCGTCGAGCGTCGCCACCTGGTCGTCCATCAGCGCGATCAGCGGCGACACCACCACCGCCAGGCCTTCGCGCAGCAGTGCCGGCACCTGATAGCACAGCGACTTGCCGCCGCCGGTGGGCATCAGTACCAGGGCATCGCCACCGCTGCCGACACGCTCGATAATTGCGCCCTGGTTGCCGCGAAAGGCGTCGTAGCCGAATACGTCTTTGAGGATGCGCTGTGCCTGGTCGAGCATGCCGGTCTCCGAAACAAGGCGCGCAGTATACGCCAGCAGCCGCTGGAATTCAGGACCGGACTTCGGACGCCAGGGAAGTGCCGCCGTTCATGCGCCTTCGCGGAACGCTTGAGTAGCCTGAGCCCCGCGCCTCGTCTAGAATCCCGGTTGTCCTCACACCCCAAGGTAGTTCCCGATGTCTTTCGCCGAGCAACTCGCCCGCCTGCAAGTGTTTCTTGATGCCGATGACCTGCATGAAGAGGCACTGGATTACATCGCCGCCCATGGCTACCTGACTGCGCTGTGCATCTGCTCCGAGCAGGTGCCCGAACGCGAATGGATCGACGCGCTGTTCTCCGAGCCGCCGAAGTACCGGGACGACACCGAGCGCGACGCCATCGAGGCCACGCTGATCCAGCTCAAGGCCCATATTTCCCGTCAGTTGGCCAGCGACGAGGACATGGAGCTGCCCTGCGACCTGGACCTCGGCGAGGAGCCGGACGATTCCGACCTGCGCGGCTGGTGCATCGGTTTCATGGAAGGCGTGTTCATGCGCGAGGCGGTCTGGTTCGAGGACTCCGAAGAGGAAGTCAGCGAGCTGCTGCTGCCGATCATGGTCGGTTCCGGGCTGTTCGACGAGCAACCGGAATTCGCCGAGATCGCCGAGAACGACGAACTGGTGGACGAGATGGTGAGCCAGATTCCCGAACTGCTCACCGCGCTCTACCTGATCTGCCATGCTCCCGAGGAAAAGCCGGCGCTGCTCAAGCCGCGCCGCCATTGATTAGCGAAGCGATGTAGCCTCGTGGCTCACCGCGACACCCGGCAGCACCGCAGCCCTCTGGTTCGCTCGATCCTGCTTGTCATCGGCTGGCTCGCGGTGCTGCTGGGGGTGATCGGTATCTTCCTGCCGGTATTGCCGACCACGCCGTTCCTGTTGCTCGCCGCCGCCTGTTTCGTACGCAGCTCGCAGCAGTTCTACGACTGGCTGGTCGGCCATCCGCGCCTCGGCCCATGGTTTCGCGATTATCTCGAGGGCAACGGCATCCCGCTCAAGGGCAAGGCTTATGCAATCGCCACGATGTGGGTCAGCATTGGCGTTTCCTGCTGGCTGGTTCCGCTATTCTGGGCACGCATCGGCATGTTGCTGAGTGCATCGCTGGTGACCCTGTACATCCTCCGGCAGAAAACCTTGCCGGTCGACAGGCTGAATCAACGACACTGAAGGCCCACAGCCGAACTTCCGGATCGCTCGCTGGAGTTCCATCAATGCAGGCTTCCCAGCACGGCACTGACCGCCCCGTTCGCCTGGCAGCGCTGGCGCTTGCACTGCTACTGGGGCCGCTGGGCTGGGTACCCGCCGTTCTGGCGGACTGGCAGGCGTGGGACTTCAGCCGCATCTTTCTTACCGCCGAACAGCGCTATGGCCCGCTCGACGAGGCCCGCAACCGCATCGAGGCCTGGCGCGACCTGCTGGACCAGGCCGCGGCATTGGACGAGCGGGAAAAACTCGACCAGGTGAACCGCTTCTTCAACCGCCACATCGCCTTCAGTGACGACATGCACGTCTGGCAGCAGGAAGACTACTGGGCGACGCCGGTCGAAGCGCTGCTCAAGGGCGCCGGCGACTGCGAAGACTATGCCCTGGCCAAATACTTCACCTTGCGCCGGCTCGGCATTCCCAGCGAGCGCATGCGAATCACCTACGTCAAGGCGCTGCGCCTCAACCAGGCACACATGGTACTGACCTACTACCCGAGCCCAGCCGCGGACCCGCTGGTACTGGACAACATCGACGGCGTCATCCGCCCGGCCTCGCAGCGCAACGACCTGCTCCCCGTCTACGCCTTCAACGCCGAGGGGCTTTTTTTGCCGGGCGCCACAGGCGGCAAACGTAGCGGAGATAGCAAAAGGCTGTCACGCTGGCAGGACGTCCTGCTGAAGATGCGTGCCGAAGGTTTTCTCATTGGTGAGGGCTAGGGTCCGCTGCCGTTTCGTCGCTAACCGCTGATGAATGCAGCAGCCTCGAGGGGGAAGTATGTCGTTACTCAAGCAGCTGTTTCTCGCCATCTGCCTGTTCCTGGTCGTGGCCTTCACCGGCAGCTTCATTGCCAGCGTGGAGAACTCCCGCGAGCAGTCGCTCAACCAGTTGCGCTCCCATGCCCAGGATGCGGCAACCGCCTTGGCAGTGTCGATGACGCCCCATGTGGACGACCCGGTGATGCTGGAATTGCTGGTGAACTCGATCTTCGACAGCGGCTATTTCAGCAGCATCCGTGTGCTGCGCATCACCGACGGCAGTCCCATCGTCGAGCGAACCGCGAATATTCAGGTGCAGCAGGTACCGGACTGGTTCGCCGCGCTGGTCGATCTGCCTGCCCAGGGCGGCGATGCCCTGATCATGCGGGGCTGGGAGCAGGCGGCACGGATCGAGGTCGTCAGCCATCCGCAGTTCGCCTTGGCCAAGCTGTGGGACGGCAGCGTCGCCACCCTGCTCTGGCTGCTGGCCTGCGGTTTGGTCAGCGCACTGCTCGGCGGCTGGTTGCTGCGCAGCCAGCTGCGGCCCCTGGACCGGATGGTCGACCAGGCGCATGCCATCACCCAGCGCGAATTCGTCACCTTGCCGCATCTGCCCCGCACGCCCGAGCTGCGCCGCGTCGTGCAGGCGATGAACCAGATGGTCGAGAAGCTCAAGATGCTGTTCGCCGAAGAAGCCGAGCGCAGCGAGAAGCTTCGCCAGCAGGCCTATCAGGATGACCTTACCGGGCTTGCCAACCGCCGTCTGCTGGAGCTGCGCCTGGCCACGCAACTGTCGCCGGCGGAACACCATGCCGAAGGCTATCTGCTGCTGCTCCAGATACACGACCTCAACGGCCTCAACCAGCGCTACGGCGGCCAGTTCAGCGACCGCCTCATCGTCGCCATCGGCGAACTGCTGATGCGCCTGAAGACCCGCCACGGGCGCGCCGAGTGGCTGGCTGCCCGTAACCGCGGCAGCGAGTTCGTACTGCTCGCCCCCGGCCTGCACCGGGACGAGGTCGCGCCGCTGGTCACAATGCTCTGCGCCGAACTGGAAACCCTGCGCCCCACCGGCTCGAGCGACGGCATCCCGGTTGCCCACATCGGCGTGGCGGCCTTCCGCCCGGGGGAGGAGCCGCATCATGTGCTCGAGCGGGCCGACCAGGCGCTGAGCCAGGCGCAAGCCGGCGATAGCGGCTGGCTGTTGCTCGAGGGCCACTGGACGCAACCGCTGCACGACCAGCACGGCTGGCATGACGCACTGAACCAGGCTCTGAGCGAGAGTGCGCTGCTGCTCTATGTGCAGCCGGTGGCCCTGGCGGCCGAGCCGGGGCGAATCCTCCACCACAAGCTCCTGGCGCGGCTGCCCGTTCCCTCCGGCGAGCCGCTCAGCGCCGGGCAGTTCCTACCCTGGCTCGAACGGCTGGGCTGGGCGGCGCGCTTCGACCAGATCATGCTGGAGCTGGTGCTCACACGCTTGAAGACGACCCCACAGCCACTGGCGCTCAGCCTGTCCGCCGCCACGCTACGGGATGCCCGGCACCTGCAGCAGGTGTTAGCCATGTTGCGCAGCAATCCGGCCGAGGCCGGCATGCTGACCCTCGAACTGAACGCACACGACCTGCCCATCGACACGCACCTGCAGCAATGGAGCCAGAAGATCCGGGCGACCGGCACGCGCCTGGGCTTGCAACATTTCGGTGGCGACTTCAGCAAGATCGGCAACCTTGCCCACCTCGGGCTGGCCCATGTGAAGATCGACGGTGCTTATATCCGCGCCATCGACCAGGATGAGGACAAACGCCTGTTCATCGAAGCGATCTATCGCACCACCAACAGCATCGACCTGCCGCTGATCGCTGAAATGGTGGAAACCGACGGAGAACTGCAGGTGCTGGCCGGTATGGGCGTGCGCGGAGTCATGGGCCACCTGATCGGCGCCCCTCGCCTCTGGGAAGCCCGCCTTAGGCAGGATTCGGCGTCGGACTCCTGACTCGGCAGGCTCATTAGATGAGCGGCGGCTCGTCATCCTCCAGAAGCGTACTGAGGCCGCCCAGCCGCGCGCGGGTCTGGGCGCGGGCGTGCAGCTTGCGCTGTGCCGCCTCGGGCAGATCGGTAAAGCGAATGACGCCCCGCGCCACCAGCACGCCGACCAGATCCTCCAGCACGCGCGCCATGTCCTGATCCGACCCCTGCAGGCCGGCCAGTTGCGTGTTCGCATCATCATGGGCCGCCAACCAGCGCTGAGCTTCGTCGCTATCGGCTCGCAACGTCCCGGTCATCCCCTCGAACGGCGCCGGCTCGACGCGGCGCAACATCCCGTGCTCGTCTCGCGCGATGTAGAGCATATCCTTCTCCGCAAAAAGGCCCGCTACCCGTCATGGGCAGCGGGCCAGCCACCGGGCGAGGTCAGCCGTTGTCGACCTTCAGCGCCCCGTCGTCGATCAGGTTGTCGATGACATCGGCGACGTTGTCCGTGCCATAGAACGCGCTCAGGTCCACGCCGCTGAGGGTGATGTCCTGAACCGACGCACCGCCCGGGGTCAGGCTCACCGAGATGGTCGTCGAGTCCCCGCCAAAGGCGAAGTCCAGGTAGTCGCCCAGCGTCGCGGCGTCCTCGCCCACACCGACGAGCAGTTGCGAGAGGTCGATGACATCCGAGCCGGCCCCGTCGGGGTCGATATGGAAATCGGTGATCGTGTCGGCGCCACCCTCGTCGCCGAGGCGCCAGACAAAACTGTCACGACCGGCGCCCCCGCTCAGCACGTCGTCGCCCAGCCCGCCGACGAGGACGTCATCGCCTTCGCCACCGAACAGCATGTCGTTGCCGACGCCACCGTCGAGGTAATTGTCGGATTCATCGCCGACCAGACTGTCATCGCCGGCGCCGCCCAGGACATTCTCGATACCCGAGAGCACATCGCCCTGCGCCTCGCCACCACTTCCGCTGCCGGTCTGCAGGTTGACCGTGATACCGGCAGTATCGCTATGGTAATCCGCCGTATCGATGCCAGTTCCACCATCGAGCACATCGGCACCCGCGCCGCCCACCAGCACATCGTCACCCGCCTCGCCATAAAGGTAATCGTCTCCGGCACCACCGATCAGCGTATCGTCGCCTCCCCCACCGACAAGCTGGTCGCTCCCCATGTTGCCGGCCAGGTAATTGTCGGACTCATCGCCGACCAGGTAGTCATCGCCGGCGCCACCGATGAGGCCCTCGATGCCGGCATAGCTATCCCCTGCCGCGCCCAGCATGCCCGTTCCGGCGGCCAGGCTGGCCTGGATATCGGTAGTCGCGTCGCTGTAGTCGACGATATCGAAGCCGGCTTTGCCGTCGATCACGTCAATCGCGCTGCTGGCTGCGATCACATCGTCGCCCAGCGAGCCATCGAGCACGAACGTTCCTGCCGAGTTGGCGGCCGTGATCTGCACGTCGAGTGAAGCGGTATTGCTGAGATCCCCATCACCGTCCTGTGCGACGACGGCGAACGGCAGGCTCTGGTCGTCCGGAAGAACTTCTCGCGTATAGGAGAAATCCTGCACCCGGATGCCGCCGCTGGAGCTGCCCTCCACATCGACGCGCACGACGAGGTTCTCGAACGAGATACCGGGATCGATCACAACCCAGCCATCCGCGGTCAAGGTGATGCTCTGCGAACTGACGGCCAGAGGCGTACCGCCAACGGTGCCTCCATACGCAGCCCAGGTTATGTAGACGGTGCCCTTGCCTTCGACGTTGGACGAAACATCGGCATAGAACCGCAGGCTGTCGGCGCCGCCATCCTGGGTGTAGAGGAAACCACCGTTGTCCGGGACCGATTGCGCACTGCCCAGCCCGAATCCGTTCCCCGACACATTGAGCAGATCGCTGTTCGAGCCGCTACCGCTGTTCGGGTTCGTGAAATCGGTGGGCGAAGTCCCGGTAAATTTCAGACCGTCGAATGTCCAGCCGTGATCGGTGCTGCTGATGACGGAAATCGGTGCGCCCGGCTCCAGGCTGGAAAAGTCGATGGCTTGCGTGTAGCCGGCTTCAGGGGCGATCAGATTGAAGCTGTAGGTGCCATCGGCACTCACCGTCAATGTAAACACCGGGTCGTTGGTCGCTGTTAGCGCGGTCAGTGTCGTGCTGACGAAGGTGCTGCCGTCGAAGTTGTCGGTCGTTTGATAGGTGACGCCATTCAGCTCGGGCCCCGTGATCTCGAATCCACTCAGCCCATCCGCTCCCGGCACGACCGAGAACGTACCGTTCACCGAGCCAATCTCGTTGGGGATTACCGCGTTGATGAAGCTGCCCAGCGTCGGGACATCATCGACCACTCCGATAACCAGGCTCGCCGAGGCCGAGGCCGTGCCGTCCGAGACGCTGACGGCGAAGGTGTCGCTCTCCTGCGCATCGGCCACGTCGGTGGTCGGGCTGGTCAGTTGGTACTGGTAGCTCGCCACGCCCGTGGCCGCGTCGTAGCCGGTCACGCTCAGGGTGCCGTGGGCACCGGCGAAGCTGCTGCCGACCAGGCTGCCGATGGCTACCGTCACGCCGTTGATGGTCACGCTCTGGATGTCGTCCAGCCCGTCCACGTCGCCGACGGTGAAGCTGCCGCTGGCGTATTCGCTGCTGGCCGAAGCGTCCGAGCCAGCCGGCAGGCCCGCTTCGTATACGGTCGCGCCCACCACGGCCAGGGTCGGCGCGTCGTTGCTGCCGTGGATGGTGATGGTGATCTGCGCCGTCGACGGGTCGCCGTCGGCGTCCTGCAGGGTGTAGCTGAAGGTCTCGCTCAGGTTTTCGCCGCTGTCCAGGCCCTGCACCGCCGGCAGGCCGGTGTTCAGCTCGTAGCTGAAGCTGCCGTCGGCATTGAGCGTCAGGGTGCCGTAGTTGCCGTCCTGCACGCCCGGGTTGCTGACGCTGCCCGCCACGTCGGCACCGACGGTGTCGTTGTCCAGCACGTTGCCGCTGACCGAGGCGCTGTCTTCGCTCAGGTCGAAGCTGTCGTCCTGCGCGCTCGGGACGTCGTCGACGATGGTGATGACCAGATCGCCCGAGGCCGAGGCCGTGCCGTCCGAGACGCTGACGGCGAAGGTGTCGCTCTCCTGCGCATCGGCCACGTCGGTGGTCGGGCTGGTCAGCTGGTACTGGTAGCTCGCCACGCCCGTGGCCGCGTCGTAGCCGGTCAGCCACGACGATCCCCTGCTCGACGGGCTGCTGATCCTGTGCAAACAGCACGGTTGCGTTGCCAGCCGTGCCAGCCTGAGCGCAGGCCTGCCGATGCCCAATCAGCGCTTGAGCGCCACCCTGCTCCCGCGCGCGGCTGCCCGCGCTGGGCTGCAGGGGCGGGTGATCAAACGCACGCTGGCGGCGATCTCCCCGCTCAACCTGCCGGTCCTGCTTTTGCTCAAGAACGGCCGCAGTGCCGTGCTGGCACGATGGGGCGACGACAACCGGGCCCTGATTCTGCCGAGCGAAGCGGAAGGCGGCGAACAATGGGTGGCCGGCGACGTCCTGGCGGAGGATTACAGCGGCGAGGCGTTCTTCGCCCGCCCCCGCCACGAACTGGAGGAAACCCGCAACCCGCTGCTGCCCAGGGTGCATGCCTGGTTTCGCGACACGCTCAAGCTGTCGCGCTGGCTGTATGCCGACGCCATGGTCGCGACCTTGCTGGTCAACACCCTGGGGCTGATGGTCCCGCTGTTCGTCATGCAGACCTATGACCGCGTGGTTCCCAACCAGGCCACTGCCACGCTCTGGTACTGGCCATCGGCCTGTTCATCGGCACGTCCTTCGAGCTGCTGTTGCGCGTACTGCGCGCACATCTGCTGGATACGGCCGGCAAGAAGACCGACGTGGTGCTCTCGGCCACGCTGTTCGAACGCATCACCGGCATGACGATGAAGGCCCGGCCGGCGACCATCGGCGGCTTCGCGCAAAGCATCCACGACTTCCAGGGCCTGCGGGACTTTCTCACGGCGGTAACCCTGACCAGCCTGATCGACCTGCCCTTCGCCCTGCTGATCATCCTGGTCATCGGCCTGATCGGCGGCTGGCTGGTGGTGATCCCGCTACTGGCATTTCCCATTACCGCGCTGTTCGCCTTCATCATCCAGACACGCCTGCGGGACACGGTGCAGAAGAGCCTGGCCCTCGCGGCCGAGCGCCAGGCCCTGCTGGTGGAAACGCTGGGCGGCCTGGAGACGCTCAAGGCCTGCGGCGGCGAAAGCGAGCGCCAGCATCGCTGGGAGAAAACCCACGGCGCGCTCACCCGCCTGGACAGCCACGCCCGGATGCTCTCGGCGATCGCCATGAACGGCACGCTGTTCCTGCAGCAGTTCGCCGGCATGGCGACCATCGTCGGCGGCGTCTACAGCATCATCGCCGGCGATCTCAGCGTCGGCGCCCTGGTGGCCTGCTACATGCTCGGCAGCCGCGTACTGTCGCCGCTGGGCCAGATCGCCAGCCTGATCACCCGCCTGCAGCAGGCACGGCTGACGATGAAAAGCACGGACGCGCTGATGGCCCTGCCCCAGGAGCGCCAGGAGCAGCAGCGGCCGCTGGAGCGCACCCATCTGCACGGCGCGCTGGACCTGCATCAGCTGACGTTCAGCTATCCCGGACTGGCCAGCCCGTCGCTGCGCAACATCAGCCTGCGCATCGCCCCCGGGGAGCGTGTCGGCATCATCGGCCGCAGCGGCTCCGGCAAGAGCACCCTGGCGCGCCTGATCATGGGGCTTTACACGCCGGACGAAGGCAGATCCTGCTGGATGGCCTGGATCTGCGACAGATCGACGTCGCCGACCTGCGCAGCCAGATCGGCTACGTCTCCCACGACATGCCGCTGCTGGCGGGCAGCCTGCGCGACAACATGACCCTGGGCGCACGCTACGTCAGCGACGAGCGCATGCTCGAAGTCGCCCAGCTCACAGGCGCCCACGAGCTGGCGCGCCAGCATCCGCTCAGCTTCGACCGTCCGGTAGGCGAACGCGGCCAGCTGCTATCCGGCGGCCAGCGGCAGCTTGTGCTCATGGCCCGCGCCCTGCTGCTCGACCCGCCCATCCTGCTGCTCGACGAGCCGACCAGCGCCATGGACAACAGCAGCGAAGATGCGCTGCGCCACCACCTGCAGGGCTGGTCCCAAGGCAAGACGATGCTGCTGATTACCCATCGCATGTCGATGCTCAGCCTGGTGGAGCGGCTGATCGTGCTGGACAACGGCCGGGTCGTCGCCGACGGCCCCAAGGCTGCGGTCATCGAGGCATTGCGCAAGGGCCACGTAGGACCGGCATCGGTATGAGAGATACCGGCATGACATATCGCGGGTCGGCGCCTGTAGCCGCCGCCCATTCCGGAGTCTGGCAATGATGCATGTGCCCTGGATCTTTTTCGGCAAGACCGGCCGCAGCCGGCAGGACACCGAGTACATGCCCGAGATCCAGGGCGCGATCCTCGAGGATTCGCCCTGGCTGGCCCGCCTGACCGTCTGGCTGACCGCCCTGCTGCTGGGGGCGATCCTGGTATGGGCCAACTACGCCGTGCTCGAGGAGGTCACTACCGGCGAAGGCAAGGCGATCCCTTCCAGCAAGATCCAGACGGTCCAGAACCTGGAAGGCGGCATCGTCGCGCAGATCTTCGTCCGCGAGGGCCAGGTGGTGAACAAGGGGGATACCCTGCTGCGCCTGGACAACACGCGTTTTCTTTCCAACCAGGAAGAAACCGAGGTCGAGCGGTTGTCGCTGCTGGCACGGGTCGAACGCCTGGCAGCCGAGGCGGAAGGCCGGCCGCTGGCCTTGCCCGAGGAAATCGTTCGCAACGCGCCGCAACTGGCCGATGACGAACGCGCCCTCTACGAGTCGCGCCAGCAGCGCCTGCAGAGCGAGCAGCGGGTCCTGGGCGAGCAGCTGACGCAGAAACGGCAGGAAGTCGCCGAATTCCGCTCCAAACAGCAGCAGTATCGTTCCAGCCTGTCGCTCATCCAGCAGGAGCTGAACATGTCGAGCCCGCTGGTGACCACCGGCGCGATTTCACAGGTCGAAATCCTGCGCCTGCGGCGCAGCATGGTGGATGTACGCGGTGCGCTCGATGCCACCACCCTTGCCCTGCCTCGGGCGGAGGCGGCAGCCAGCGAGATCCAGAGCCGGATCGAGCAATCGGAGCTGGCGTTCCGCGCCGACGCCTTCAAGGAACTCAATGCCGCCCGCACCCTGTTGCAGAAGATCACCGCCAGCAGTGTCGCCATCGAGGACCGGGTAAGCCGCACGACGGTCCAGTCACCGGTGCATGGGGTGATCAAACAGCTACGGGTCAACACCATCGGTGGCGTGGTGCAGCCCGGCAGCGACCTGCTGGAGATCGTGCCGCTGGAGGACAGCCTGCTGATCGAGGCGAAGGTGCGGCCACAGGACATCGCTTTCCTGCATCCCGGGCAAAAGGCGATGGTGAAATTCTCCGCCTACGACTACACCATCTACGGCGGCCTGAAGGCCAACCTGGAACTGATCAGCGCCGACACCATCACCGACAAGGACGGCCGCAGCTTCTACCTGATACAGGTCCGCACGGAAAAGAACTACCTGGGAACCCCCGAGCATCCGCTGGTGATCATCCCGGGAATGGTCGCCACCGTCGACATCATCACCGGGGAGAAGAGCGTACTGGACTACATGCTCAAACCCATCCTCAAAGCCCGGCACGAGGCGTTGCGCGAACGCTAGGACTGCGTACCGGCGTGGTTGCGCTCGTAGGTCTCCACGCCCATCGCCTCGATCTGCCCGTCGATCAGCGCATCGAACGGACGAAGCAGCTCCTCGAAGCGCCCACCGGGGCCTTCGAGAATATTCAACGCCGCCACGATCGCCTCCAGGGTCGACAGAGCCCCCGCCATCGGCGCCTTGCGCAGCCGGTAGCGGGAGCTCAGCCCTTGCGGCAACGCCACACGCGGCAGGCTCGCCAGCCACGGGTTGACGTGCAGAAGCTTGCGCGCCTTGCGCCAGGTGCCATCGGGCACGATCAGGCGCAACGGCTCGCTGCTGTCGGCAAGGCTCGTCAGCGCAATGGCGTCATCGCCCGGGAACAGCAGGTAGCTTTGCCGGCCATCGTCAGGCTCTGCGGCGAAGCGCTCTCCAACCTGCAGCTGCGCATTGCGCAGACCCAGCGCGGCCAACCGTGCGGTATTCAGCGCATGCCCCGCTTCGCTGCGGTGCTGCAGGATCAGTAGCCGCGTCCGGCTATCGAGCGCCGGGATCAGCGCACACAGGCAGTGCTGCAAGGGGCGCTGGCAACGTGGGCAGCGGGTACGGGACATGGTTCTCACCTCGGCGGCGCAGTCTGCCACAGCGGGCAAGGGCGTGCAGCCCGTCTATGCTTGCCGCGAGCCGACACGAGGAGCCGCCATGATCACCGTTCACCATCTGGATCACTCTCGCTCGACCCGCGTTCTCTGGTTGCTGGAGGAGCTGGAACTGCCCTACGAGCTGATACGCTATCGGCGCGACCCAAGAACCATGCTCGCGCCGCCCGAGCTCAAGGCCGTGCATCCGCTCGGCAAGTCTCCGGTGATCACCGACGACGAACTGACCCTGGCCGAGTCGGGCGCGATTCTGGAGTATCTGCTGGAACGCTACGGCAACGGTCGGCTGGCACCCGCAAGCGGAACTCCCGAGCATCTGCGGTTTCGCCACTGGATGCATTACGCCGAAGGCTCGGCCATGTCGCCGCTGTTGTTGAAACGAGGGTCTGTTGCCATTTCGCTCACGGCCGCGACGGAGCCCGTTTTTGCGCGGAGCTAGGCGCGAGACGTGAAGTTTGGTGATCCAAATGAATCGTCGAGTAACGACACTCCGCGCAAAAACGGGCCCGTCCCTTCGGGTTGCGCGTCAAATGGTGCCATGCGGCGTTGCGGGACTTGGCAAGGGATAACCATTACCTGCGTCCCACGCCTTGCCTGGCACCATTTGACACAGCAACGCGGCTCGTGGCGAAACGGCAAAAGACCCTAATTTCGATCGTGTCGCGGATGGCCCCATGCCCTTCTTCATCCGCCTCGTTGCGCGGACGATCGCCAAAGGCGCCTATACCGCATTCATCGGGCCGCAACTCAAGACACATCTGGACTATATGGAATCGGAACTGGGCAAGTCAGCCTGGTTCGCCGGCGACGACTTCAGCGCAGCCGACATCCAGATGAGCTTCCCCGTCGAGGCTGCACGATCACGCGCGGGTCTGGACGAAAGCTATCCGCGGCTGATGGACTTTCTCCAACGCATCCATGGGCGCCCTGCCTATCAGCGAGCCGTGGAGCGCGGTGGCGCGGCATTGCCGGAGCGGTGAGATGCACTTCGCCGGTCCGGCCGTGCGGCTCAGCGTCGACGTTGGGCCGGCTGCGTGCGCTGGGCGCGAACCGGGATGGGTTGCATACGAGGCGGCTCGATAAAGCCAAGAGTCACCGCCAGCTTCCAGAACACCTCATTGAGCCATGCTTTCATGGTCGAACCCTCCTGCTTGATAACGGGCCACATCGGAGCCATGCGGGCTTCGTCAACAGAATAATCCAAGTTCCACGCCAGCGCTCGCACGCCTGGCAGATAAAAGCCGCCAATTCGCCCGGCTTTGTTACGCCCCTTTACAACATGCGACTCCCTGGCGGCCTGGCCGTTCATGTCGACAGCAGTGCCCGGCTGGCCCTCAAGGCTGCTGGCCGCCCTTGCGCCGGTAAGGGAAGACATCGATCACCTTGCCGCCGCGGATGGTCTCCTGCAGCCCCTTCCAGTAATCGGCATCGTACAACTCGCCATGCAGGCTGGCGAACAGCCGGCGCTGGGCGTGATCGGTGAAGAGGAACCGCGGGAACTCCTCGGGGAAGACGTCGTTCGGCCCGACCGAATACCAGGCTCGGAGGCCATTTCATCCTCGGGGTAGCGTGGCGGCGGGATATGGCGGAAGTTCACTTCGGTGAGGAAGCAGATCTCGTCGTAGTCGTAGAACACCACGCGCCCGTGACGGGTGACGCCGAAGTTCTTCAGCAACATGTCGCCGGGAAAGATATTGGCCGCCGCCAGTTGCTTGATCGCCAGGCCATAGTCTTCGAGTACCTCGCGCACCTGCTGCTCGCTGGCGTGCTCCAGGTAGATGTTCAGCGGCGTCATCCGGCGCTCGGTCCAGCAGTGGCGCACCAGTACCGTGTCCCCCTGCACTTCGACCGTCGACGGTGCGACCTCCAGCAGTTCGGCGAGGCATTCGGGCTCGAATTTGGATCGGGGGAAGCGAAAATCAGCGAACTCCTGGGTATCGGCCATGCGCCCGACCCGGTCGACGCTCTTCACCAGGCGGTACTTCTCCACCACCGTGGCACGGTCGACGTTCTTGGCATGGGAGAAACGGTCCTTGATGATCTTGAAGACGGTATTGAAGCCAGGCAGGGTGAACACGCTCATCACCATGCCGCGCACGCCCGGCGCCATGATGAAGCGGTCATCGGTGCTGGCCAGATGGTTGATCAGGGCCCGATAGAACTCCGACTTGCCGTGCTTGTAGAAGCCGATCGAGGTGTAGAGCTCGGCGATGTGCTTGCCCGGCAGGATGCGCCTGAGAAAACCGACGAATTCCGCTGGAATCGGCACTTCGACCATGAAGTACGAACGGGTGAAGGAGAAGATGATCGACACCTCCGCCTCATCGGTGATCAGCGCGTCGGCGACGATGCCGTCGCCTTCATGGTGCAGCAGCGGTACCACCAGCGGCCACTGCTCGTCGCGGGTGAAGATTCGTCCCAGCAGGTAGGCGCCCTTGTTGCGATAGAGCACCGAGACGAACACCTCCACGGTCAACTCTGGGTCCTTGCAGACCCAGTCCGGCAGCGTCTCCTGCAACTGCGCCTGCAGCCGCCGCAGGTCGCCCGGCAGATCGGCGTAGGGCACGGTGAAGGCGTAATCGTGCAGTATCCGCTCCAGCATCCCGGCCAGATCGCCCATCGGCCGGTAGGTACGCGTCTGCGCCATCCGCTCGTGGGCGCGGGCCGACGGCCGGGTGGTATGGATGAACATAGTGCCGTCGCTGATGCAGTCGTGGCTGAACAGCCCGCAGAAGATCGAGTTGTACCAGGTCTCGGACAGCTCATCGTCGTAACGCGGGTTGATCTGATCGATATAGGCGCTTTTCACCTGCGGCCAATAATCGACCTGGAGCAGTTCGTTCTTGTCGAAGTGCGCCAGCAACCGATGGCGGGTTTCACTGGCCTTTTCCTCGTAGAGGCTGATCCGCGCCGCGGATGCCCGTTGCGCTTCCTGCCACTGCGCCTGCTCGAAACGGGCCCTGGCGCCTTCGGTGATCAGGCGGAACTGTTCGCGATAGTCGTCGAAACCAAGAAGGATCTGCCGAGCGATCTCGGCTGCCGGCCATTGCTGCGCCATGAGGGATCTCTGCGGAGAGTGAAAAGATATGAAGGTCGCCCCGACGTGGCCGCGGCCCCGTCGGGCGGAAAACCGCGAGGCGTTTTCCAGCCGGCCACGTGCAAGTCAATCGCGAGCAAGCTCGCTCCTACACAAGCGCATGCGCCAACACGCGCTCCTGTAGGAGCCGGCTTGCCGGCGATCATATTCGCAGCGCGCCCTACGCATCATGCGTGCGGCCCGCCAGCCACCTGAGCGGCGACCTACTGCACCATCTCCTGCTCGCTGAACAAGTCGGCGAACAGCATGGTGGACAGGTAGCGCTCGCCGGAGTCCGGCAGGATCACCACGATGTTCTTGCCCTGCATTTCCGGCCGCTCGGCCAGGCGCACCGCGACCGCCATCGCCGCGCCACCGGAAATGCCGCAGAGGATGCCCTCCTCGCGCATCAGGCGCAGGGCCATCTGCTTGGCCTGTTCGTCATCGACCAGCTCGACCCGGTCGACCAGCGACAGGTCGAGGTTCTTCGGCACGAAGCCGGCGCCGATGCCCTGGATCTTGTGCGGGCTGGGCTTGACCTCCTCCCCGGCCAGCGTCTGGCTGATCACCGGCGAGCCGCTGGGTTCGACCGCGACGCTGAGGATCTGCTTGCCCTTGGTGTTCTTGATGTAGCGCGACACACCGGTGATGGTGCCACCGGTGCCGACGCCGGCGACCAGCACATCGACGCCGCCATCGGTGTCGTTCCAGATTTCCGGACCGGTGGTCTTCTCGTGGATGGCCGGATTCGACGGGTTGTCGAACTGCTGCGGCATGTAGTACTGCTGCGGATCGGAGGCGGCGATCTCGCTGGCCTTCTCGATCGCGCCTTCATGCCCTTGGCCGGCTCGGTCAGCACCAGCTCGGCCCCGAGCGCCTTGAGCACCTTGCGCCGCTCGAGGCTCATCGATGCCGGCATCGTCAGGATCAGCTTGTAGCCACGGGCAGCGGCGACGAAAGCCAGGCCGATACCGGTATTGCCCGAGGTCGGCTCCACCAGTGTCATCCCGGGCTTGAGCCGACCGCTCTCCTCGGCATCCCAGATCATGCCGGCGCCAATCCGGCACTTGACCGAATAGGCCGGGTTGCGGCCTTCGATCTTGGCCATGATGCTGACCCCCTTGGGCCCCAAGCGGTTGATCATCACCAGCGGCGTGTTGCCGATGGAGCGTGCATTGTCTGCGAAGATGCGACTCATGGATGTGTCCCTGCTGAAGAGAAGCCTGACCCATGAGCGTATGCGCAGTCTCCCCACCAGTCCAGCCGAACTCGCATGCATGGCGCAGGGTCCACAACTAGACCTCCAACCGGATCTGCACAGTCATGAGACGCCGCTATCGCCTGTCGCTGTGGATTCTGCTGTCGCTCGCACTGCTATTGCTGTTGCACCTGGCGCTGCCGCACCTGGTACGCAATTACCTGAACGAGAAAATGGCGGACATGGGCGACT
This sequence comes from Pseudomonas sp. BAY1663, assembly GCF_000582595.1. NCBI lineage: Bacteria > Pseudomonadati > Pseudomonadota > Gammaproteobacteria > Pseudomonadales > Pseudomonadaceae > Pseudomonas > Pseudomonas sp. BAY1663. The sequence goes on along the minus strand of NZ_AZSV01000001.1, from coordinate 14,117 downwards.
ACCAGGGCCACATCGAGGATGTCGACCTGGCATGGTGGCGCGGCGGCTATCGGATCGAAGCGCTTAACATCGAAAAGAAGGGCAAGAAGGTCCAGGCACCGTTGCTCAAGGCGCCGGTCATCGACATCGCCATCAGCTGGCGTGCCCTGCTGCGCGAGCAGGCCGTGGTCGGCAGAGTCACCTTCAGGCGGCCCGAGCTGAATTTCGTCGATGGCGGCGCCCGCGGCGAATCGCAAACCGGCGAAGGAGTGGGCTGGCGCGACCAGCTCGACGCCCTGCTGCCCATCACGCTGAATGAGGTCCGCGTGATCGATGGCCAACTGTCGTTTCGCAACTTCACCGCCGACCCGCAGGTGCACGTCTACGCCAACGCCATCGAGGCGAGCCTGTACAACCTGACCAACACCGCCGACGACCGCGGACGCAGGGTCGCCACCTTCGAGGGCACCGGCAAGCTGTTCAACCAGGCGCCGATCGAGGCCGGCGCCCGTTTCGATCCGTTCACCGACTGGGAAGACTTCGAGGTGAGCCTGCGCGTTACCGGGGTTCCGCTCAAACAGCTCAACGACTTCAGCCGCGCCTACGGCAAGTTCGATTTCGCCGCCGGCGACGGCGACCTGGTGCTCGAGGTGGAAGCCACCGATAGCCGCCTGGACGGCTACATCAAGCCACTGCTGCGCAACGTCGAGATATTCGATTTCCAGCAGGATATCGCCAACGAGGACAAGGGCTTCTTCCGTGGCATCTGGGAAGCGCTGGTCGGCACCGGCGAAGAGACCCTGCAGAACCAGCGCAAGGACCAGTTCGCCACGCGTATCGAGCTATCCGGCAGCACCCGCGATACCGAAGTCAGTGCCTTCCAGGCCTTCATCGCGATTCTGCGCAATGCCTTTGTCGAGGCGTTCTCGACCCGTTTCGAGCGCTCGCTGGTAGAGGATCGGGGCTGATGCGCAGCTGGCTACAGAACCGCCACCGCTGACCATTCAGTGACTGAATAATGCCCTCGCGTTCACAGTCGAGGCCGCATCACTTATAGTCGGCCTCCTGTTCCCATGACGCCTGCGTGCCAGGCCCCGGCCCAAGGAATCTCCGATGAAATTCGAAGGCACCCAGTCCTACGTCGCCACCGACGACCTCAAGCTCGCCGTCAACGCCGCCATTACCCTGCAGCGCCCGCTGCTGGTCAAGGGCGAGCCCGGCACGGGCAAGACCATGCTTGCCGAGCAGTTGGCCGAATCCTTCGGCGCCAAGCTGATCACCTGGCACATCAAGTCCACCACCAAGGCGCACCAGGGCCTCTACGAATACGATGCGGTGAGCCGCCTGCGCGACTCGCAGCTGGGCGTGGACAAGGTTCACGACGTCAGGAACTACATCAAGAAAGGCAAGCTGTGGGAGGCCTTCGAGAGCGAGGAGCGGGTCATCCTGCTGATCGACGAGATCGACAAGGCCGACATCGAGTTCCCCAACGACCTGCTGCAGGAGCTCGACAGGATGGAGTTCTACGTCTACGAGACCAACGAAACCATCAAGGCGACCCAGCGGCCGATCATCATCATCACCTCCAACAACGAGAAGGAACTGCCCGACGCCTTCCTGCGTCGCTGCTTCTTCCACTACATCGCCTTCCCCGACCGCGAAACGCTGCAGAAGATCGTCGACGTGCACTATCCCGGCATCAAGCAATCGCTGGTCAGCGAGGCGCTGGACGTTTTCTTCGACGTACGCAAGGTACCGGGCTGAAGAAGAAACCCTCCACCTCCGAACTGGTCGATTGGTTGAAGCTGCTGATGGCCGATGACATCGGCGAAGCGGTGTTGCGCGAGCGCGATCCGACGCGCGCGATTCCGCCGCTGGCCGGTGCCCTGGTGAAGAACGAGCAGGACGTGATGCTACTCGAGCGCCTGGCCTTCATGAGTCGCCGCGCCGGCAGCCGCTGATCGGTGCCGGTTCCGCCACGGAACCGGCTGCGCCACTCACGGGAGAACAACCATGCAAACGCATACCGGTAGTTGCCTCTGCGGCGTCGTGCGCTATCGCATCGACGCGCCCATCGACGAACTGACCCACTGCCATTGCAAGATGTGCCGCAAGGCCCACGGCAGCGCCTTCGCCAGCTATGCGAGCGTGCCGCTGGAGGCCTTCCATTTCATGTCGGGCAAGGACCAGTTGGGCGTCTACCACTCCTCCGAGCACGTGACGCGCACCTTCTGCATCCGTTGCGGTTCCAACCTGCAGTTCGTCGACAACCGTGAGCACGAGCTTGGCGTGGCCGTCGGCACGCTCGATTCACCACTGCCCGCCCCACCGCAGTCGCACATCTTCGCCGACTCCAAGGCCGACTGGTACGAGATTCGCGACGGGCTCCCCCAATACAACGGCGACAGCCCCCGCTGATCGCCCCGAACGTCGCGCGCCGGCCAGCGGCGCGCCAGAGGTTTCGCCATGCTGCTTGGCCTGTTCAATGAGATGCGTGCGGCCAAGGTGCCGGTATCGGTCCGCGAGCTGCTGGATCTGATCGATGCCCTGAAGCACCGCGTCGTGTTCACCGACATGGAAGAGTTCTACTTCCTGGCGCGCACGGTGATGGTCAAGGACGAACGTCACTTCGACAAGTTCGACCGGGCCTTCGGCGCCTACTTCCAGGGCCTGGAGAACCTCGACCGGCACATCGAGGCCCTGATCCCGGAAGACTGGCTGCGCAAGGAGTTCGAACGCAGCCTGAGCGACGAGGAGCGCGCACAGATCCAGTCGCTCGGAGGCCTGGACAAGCTGATCGAGGAATTCAAGAAACGTCTCGAGGAACAGAAGGAGCGCCATGCCGGCGGCAACAAGTGGATCGGTACCGGCGGTACCAGCCCGTTCGGCTCGGGCGGCTACAACCCCGAGGGCATCCGCATCGGCGACGCCGGCAAGCGCCAGGGCAAGGCGGTCAAGGTCTGGGACCAACGCGAGTACAAGAACCTCGACGACCAGGTCGAGCTGGGCACGCGCAACATCAAGATCGCCCTGCGCCGCCTGCGCAAGTTCGCCCGCCAGCGCCGCGGACGAGCTGGACATCGATGGCACCATCGACCACACCGCGCGCGACGCCGGCCTGCTCAACATCCAGATGCGCCCCGAGCGGCGCAACGCGGTGAAGCTGCTGATCCTGTTCGATATCGGCGGCTCGATGGATGCCCACGTGAAGGTCTGCGAAGAGCTGTTCTCGGCCTGCAAGACCGAGTTCAAGCACCTCGAGTACTTCTACTTCCACAACTTCATCTACGAGTCGGTGTGGAAGAACAACTTCCGCCGCATGTCCGAGCGCACCGCGACGCTGGATGTGCTGCACAAGTATGGCGCGGACTACAAGGTGGTGTTCGTCGGCGACGCGGCGATGGCGCCCTACGAGGTCACCCAGCCGGGCGGCAGCGTCGAACACTGGAACGAGGAAGCCGGCTACGTCTGGATGCAGCGCTTCATGGAGAAGTACAAGAAGCTCATCTGGATCAATCCCTACCCCAAGGACACCTGGGGCTACACCACCTCCACCGGCATCATTCGCGAACTGGTGGAGGACCGCATGTACCGCTGACCTTGAGCGGGCTGGAAGAAGGGATGAAATTCCTGGCGAAGTGAAAATGCCGGCGGATCAGCGCCGGCGCAAGCGATAGCTGCGCCGGGGCCACAGCACGCTGGCCAATGCCATGCCCAGCGCCTCCACCACCCAGGCCAGTGCCAGCGCGCAGCTGATGCCCCAGGCGATGGCCTCCGGCGCCAGCAGGACCTGGAAGCGATAGCCGTTCCAGACCTGTGCCCGCAAGCTGTGCTCGGCACCTACCAGGACATGCCAGGCGCGTGCGTACCAGGGGCGCTGCAGCGCCTGCCATTCCCGCTCGAGCAACGTCGCGCGCGCCACCAGGGCACGCACGCTCTGCGCATCGCTCTGGATGACCGGGTCCTCGCTGTTTCGATAATGCTCGACCAGTGCATCCAGGTCGCCCTCGAAGAAGCGCCGCGCGGTTTCCTCGAAGCCCTGCAACCCCTGCTGCGCCTCCAGCCGGCGCGCCTCGACATGCTGCGCATAGGCCTCGATGAAACCGGGCACCTGGATACCGACCAGCAGGCCCAGGGCAAACAGCGCCAGCCGCAGATAGCTTCTCAACATACCGACACCCCTGGCACCCGCCCCTGGGCGACGCATTCCCCCAGCCGCCACAGGCTCCACTGCCCGGGCTCGTGACAGGTCCATTGCTCGTTGTCGGTCAACGGCTCGGTCGCCAGCACGGTCACCACATCCCTTGGGGTCGTCTCGGCCTGGAAATTCACCGTGAGGTCGGCGTCCTTGAGCTGCGCCGGGCCGAACGGCGCGCGCCGGGTGATCTGCGCCAGCTTGCTGCTGCAGAAGCTGAACAGCCATTCACCGTTGCTCAGCAGGCAGTTGAACACACCCCTGGCACGGTATTGCGCACAGGCATCGAGCAACACTGGCAGCAGCTGTTCGGCACTGGAGCGCTCGGGGAAATCCAGGCGAATCCGGTTCAGCAGATCGCAAAACGCCGCCTCGCTATCGGTATCGCCGACCGGGCGATAGAAACCTGGCGAAGGGTGGAAATCGGCCAGCTGGCCGTTATGCGCGAAGCACCAGTGCTGCCCCCACAGTTCGCGCACGAACGGGTGGGTATTGACCAGCGCGACCTTGCCGACGTTGGCGTGGCGAATATGGCCGATCACCACTTCGCTCTTGATCAGGTAGCGCTGCACCATCTTCGCCACCTCGGACTCGCAACTGGCGACCGGGTCCTGAAACAGCCGCAGGCCACGTCCCTCATAAAAAGCGATGCCCCAGCCATCCTTGTGCGGGCCGGTCTTGCCGCCACGCTGCATGAGACCGGTGAAGCTGAAAACGATATCGGTGGGAACGTTGGCGCTCATGCCAAGCAGCTCGCACATGCCTGATCTCCGGAGTGTGCTCGTGGCTACAAGCGTGGCTCGGTCCGCAGCCGGCCACGCAATGGCGGGTAGTCATCATCCTCCTGCTCATCCTCGAGGCGCTCGCGCAACGTGCGCGGATCATCCGCCTCGGCGGTTTCGACCGCGCGCCGCTTCAGCCTGCGCTCGATGGGCCAGCGGATCGCGACCAGCAGCATGTACAGCCCGAAGGCGATGAGCCCGTACAGGGCCAGGTCGGCAACCGCCCGCCAGGCGTTGTTGCCCACCTTGAATAGCATGTCCATCGCCGTAATGGCCACCGCCGGCGCGAACAGTTCCTTCGCCGGATCGACGATGGTGGGCGTCAGCAACAGCACGGCGGCCGCCAGCCGCAAGGGCTCGCGCAACCAACGCCACATCCAGCGGGTCACCCGGAACCAGAACAGCAGGCAGCCCAGCGCTGCCACGCCATAGAGGGCCCAGGCGAGGGAATAATCGGAGTCGAACATCAGCATGGTGGTATCTCGATAACAGCCCGTTTCGACGGCTTGATAAGTCGGAACTGCGCTGCGGCAGTAAAGGCAGCCATGATAGCAGCCCATTGGCGGGCACCGTCATCGATGGTGACAACAAGACACTGGCGCCCCCCGGAACAAGGTGTATAACCTGCTTGAAACGAAGGGGTTATCCCTGGACTCTGTTCCCGCTTCGCGAACACGCAACAGAGCCGCATAATCCGTCGGCGAAGGCCAGGCCACTGGCGACCGGCACCCAAGGAGGATTCACCATGCCCTACCAACATATTCTGGTCGCGATCGACCTGACCGAGGAGTGCCACCCGGTCGTGGCCCGCGCCCAAGCCCTGGCCAGTGCCACGGGTGCCCGGCTCAGCCTGGTACATATCATCGAACCCATGGCGATGGCCTTCGGCGGCGACGTACCGATGGACCTCTCCATGCTGCAGCAGCAGCAATTCGACCAGGCCCGCGAGCGCATGGACGGCTTCGCCGACAGCTACCCGAGCCTCACGCCGGAACAACGCCACCTGGCCTACGGCCAGCCGCGCCAGGAAGTGCATCGCCTGGCCAAGGAGCAAGGCTGCGACCTGATCGTGGTTGGCAGCCATGGCCGTCACGGGCTGGCGCTGCTGCTCGGTTCCACGGCCAACGACATCCTGCACGGCGCCCCCTGCGACGTGCTGGCGGTGCGCCTGAAGAAGCCTGAGTAGAATTCCTTGACTTTACAGGCCTCAGACCCTGGCAGGCCTGCGGCCTGCAATCGCCGCGAGGGCGCGCCTGCCACAGGGTTCGCGGGGGCTGCCGCTCTTGTGGGAGATGCCCCCGGGGCGATGCTCCTGGGCTTCAGGCTTCCAGCGCCTAGGCGGTTTCGACGCCCTCGCCTGCGCTCATGACCAGCGGGCGGATCTTCTGCAGCTGAGTCTCCAGCGAATAGGTCAGGCTGGACGCATGGAAAAGAAGGTGAGGAAGGCCTTGAGGTTGGAATCGCCATGGCAGGTATCGTGGATGCGCTGCCAGAACGCCTGGTTGACCAGTTGCAACTGCTGGAAGGAACGCACCAGGCCACGGAGCTCCCAGTCGGCATGCCGGCCTTCGCGCAGATTGAAATACTGCCGGGCCAGGTACAGCGAGACCGCACGCAGGACGAACTCGCGGTTGTTGGCAAAGGGCAGATGCTGCTGCGCCATGGGCTTCAAGCGGCCCAGTACGGGACAGGCGCTGGTAGCCATGATCACGCCCAGCAGGGCACGCAGTCCCTCGTCCAGCCCGACCAGCTTGGTGTACTCGCGCTCGGGCGTGCGGACCCAGACCAGCGCCTTCTGGATCGCCGGCAGCCCCTGGAAATCCTCGATGACCCGATGCAGGTCCACCGCGGCCGGGCAGTGGCTGAAGTCATCCTTGCTCAAGGGGCAATTGCTACAGCGCTGGTGCTCGAGCCGCGTCCATTTCGGCGCCTGGGCGGCCGTTTCCGCGTCGTAGCCACGATCCAGCTCGATCCGATAGCTGAAGTCATGTTCATCGTCCAGGGTGATGCGATATTCAATAGCCATTAACGCTCCATCATGACGGCCGATCCAATGTCGATACTTAACTACGCGCCAGGCCGCATGGCATTGATCCATCTCATGAGCTTCGCCTTCTCGACGGCCTGCGGCACAGGCCTCTACGACATCGGGGCCGGTTTGTTTTGTTCGCACCTGCCTGGCAGGAACCGTTGTAGCAGCCGGCCAGCGTCCCACCTACTCTTCCAGCTCCGCCCAGCGCTCCAGCAGCCCATCCAGTTCCTGCTGCAGGGCCTCCAGGCGAGCCAGGGCCGCACCGGTGACCTCGACCGGTTGCTGATAGAACGCCGGTTGCGAAATCTCCGCCTGCAGTGCTTCGATGCGCTGCTCCACCTCGTCGATCCGGCCCGGCAGCGCTTCCAGCTCACGTTGCAGCTTGTAGCTGAGCTTCTTCTTCGCCGGCGCGGCCTCGGATGGCACTGGCGCGACGACTGCCGCCTGCGCGCTGGCCTTGGCCTCCTTCGCCTCGGCGACGGTTTCGGCGACGCCCAGCAGACGCGGTGAGCCACCCTGGCGCAGCCAGTCCTGATAACCGCCGACGTATTCGCGCACCACGCCGTTGCCCTGGAATACCAGGGTGCTGGTGACCACGTTGTCGAGGAAGGCCCGGTCGTGGCTGACCATCAGCACCGTGCCCTGGAAGCCAAGCAGCACCTCCTCGAGCAGCTCCAGCGTTTCCACGTCCAGGTCGTTGGTCGGCTCGTCGAGCACCAGCAGGTTGGCCGGCTTGCTGAACAGCTTGGCGAGCAAGAGCCGTGCCCGTTCGCCGCCGGACAACGCCTTGACCGGCGTGCGCGCCCGTTGCGGGCTGAACAGGAAGTCGCCGAGGTAGCTCAGCACATGGCGGTTCTGGCCATCGATGGTGATGAATTCGCGGCCCTCGGCGAGGTTGTCGACCACGGTCTTTTCCAGCTCCAGCTGGTGACGCAATTGGTCGAAATACGCCACTTCGAGCTTGGTGCCGATCTCGATGACGCCGCTGCTGGGCTGCAGTTCGCCCAGCAGCAGCTTGAGCAGCGTGGTCTTGCCGGTGCCGTTGGCGCCGAGCAGGCCGATACGGTCGCCACGCTGGATCACCATGGAGAAATCGCGGATCAGCGGCTCGCCGCCGGGATGGGCGAAGCTCACGTGCTCGGCGACGATCACCTGCTTGCCGGACTTCTCCGCCACCTCCACCTGGAAGCTGGCCTTGCCCTGCCGCTCGCGGCGTTCGCTGCGCTCGGCACGCAGCGCCTTGAGCGCGCGCACGCGGCCTTCATTACGGGTACGCCGGGCCTTGATGCCCTGGCGAATCCACACCTCCTCCTGAGCCAACTTCTTGTCGAACAGCGCGTTGGCGGTTTCTTCGGCGGCCAGTTGTTGTTCCTTGTGTACCAGGAAGCTGGCGTAGTCGCCGTTCCAGTCGATCAGGCGACCACGGTCGAGTTCGAGAATGCGCGTCGCCAGGTTCTGCAGGAAGGCCCGGTCGTGGGTGATGAACAGCACGGCGCCGTTGAAACCGGTCAGCGCCTCTTCCAGCCAGGCGATGGCGCCGATGTCCAGGTGGTTGGTGGGCTCGTCGAGCAGCAGCAGGTCGGGCTCGGACACCAGCGCCTGGGCCAGCAGCACGCGCCGCCGCCAGCCGCCGGACAGCTCGGCCAGGGTGCGGTCGGCCGGCAGCTGCAGGCGGCTCAGGGTGCTGTCCACCAGCTGCTGCAAACGCCAGCCGTCCTTCGCTTCGAGGGCCTGCTGGACGTGCATCAGCTTCTCCAGGTCGGCATCGTCGCGGATGTTCTGGCTCAGGTGATGGTATTCGGCGAGCAGCTCGCCGACCCCGGCCAGCCCTTCGGCCACCACATCGAATACCGTGCGGTCGTCCGCCCGCGGCAGTTCCTGCGGCAGTTCGCCGATCTTCAGCCCCGGCGCGCGCCAGATCTCGCCGTCATCGGCAGCCCGGTCGCCCTTGACCAGCCGCAGCATGCTCGACTTGCCGGTGCCGTTGCGGCCGATGATGCAGACCCGCTCGCCCCGCGCGATCTGCCAGGACACTCCATCCAGCAACGGCGTGGTGCCGTAGGCCAGGGACACATCAGTGAACTTGAGCAGGGTCATGGCTACCTCCGGAAAACAGGGCGCGCATTCTAGCAGAAGACGCCCGGCAACCCGGCCGCCATCGGTACGCGCGCTCCGGCTTCGGCGACGCCTGCGCCAGAGCGGTCTTCGAGCATCCAAACCCGCGCCGGAAGGCTATGCTCTTCCGGCAAGATCGCGCCCCGGTCCGATGAGAGAGGCTTCACTTGGCCCCTGCAAGCAAACGCCCATCCGAGATCACTCCCGAAACGCTGCGCCAGCTGGCATTCGATCAAGCCATACGCTGGTCGAGCCGCAACGACGATATCTGGCAGGTCATCGACAATGAGCTCTGGCAGCTCACGCACAACCCCAGCCTGGTGCTCAGCACCGTTCCGGAGCAGGCGCTCGACGAGCTGTTGAACCGCAGCGACTGCCACCAGCTGGTACAGGACATCGTCCAGGAGCAACGGGCCAGGCTGGAGCGGCCGACCTGGTTCGCCGGCCAGGCGCACGCGCAGACGCTCGGACGGGTCGCCTACTTCTCCATGGAATACATGCTCAGCGAGGCCCTACCGATCTACTCCGGCGGGCTCGGCAACGTTGCCGGCGACCAGCTCAAGGCGGCCAGCGATCTCGGCGTGCCGGTCACCGCCGTGGGCATGCTCTGGCAGCACGGCTACTTCCGCCAGGGCATCAGCCCGGATGGCAGCCAGCAGGAGCTGTATCCGGTCAACGACACGCGGCAGTTACCCATCGAGCCGCTGCGCGACGCCACCGGCAAGCCGCTGCGGCTGGCGATCCATCTGCCCGGCGTGCAAATCTGGCTGCGCGGCTGGCAGGCCATCGTCGGCCGCAACCGGCTGCTGCTGCTCGATACCAACGACCCGGCGAACCCGCCGCTGGCGCGGCTGATCAGCAGCGAGCTGTACGGCGGCGACAACGAGATGCGCCTGCGCCAGGAACTGGTGCTGGGCATCGGCGGCTGGCGCTTGCTGGAAGCCGCCGGGCTGCAGCCCGACGTGCTCCACCTGAACGACGGGCACGCGGCGTTCGCAGTGCTGGAGCGGGCCCGCAGCCACATGGTGCGCGAGCAGGTCTCCTTCGCCGTCGCCCTCGGCGCGACCCGCGCGGGCAACCTGTTCACCACCCATACGCCGGTGGAGGCCGGTTTCGATCGCTTCCCCGCCGAGCTGGTCGGCAAGTACCTGGGGCGCTACGCCAAGTACGAACTGGGCATTTCGCTGCAGGCCCTGCTGGCGATGGGCCGCAAGCAGCCACAGGATCCGCGCGAACCGTTCAACATGGCCTATCTGGCCACGCGCGGGGCCGGAGCCGTCAATGCGGTAAGCCAACTGCACGGCCACACCAGCCGCTTCATCTTCCGCGAGCTGTTCCCGCGCTGGCCGATCGACGCGGTGCCCGTCGGCCACGTCACCAATGGCATTCACCTGCCGACCTGGGTTTCACCGAACGCCGAAGCCCACTGGCACGAGCTGCACGGTGACGACACGCCCTGGCGCGGTACCGACAAGGTATCGGTGGCCGAACTGCTCGCCAGGGTCGACGACCGCTGGCTATGGCAGATTCGCCAGCACGCCCGTAGCGACCTGCTCGCCTTCGTCCGCAGCCACCTGGCGCGCAGCCTCGCCGTGCACGGCGCCTCGCCGAGCGAAATCGAAATGGCCGGCACCCGCCTGCATCCGGAGCGCCTGACGCTCGGCTTCGCCCGCCGCTTCGCCAGCTACAAGCGCCCTAACCTGCTGCTGCACGACCCGCAACGGCTGGCGCGCATCCTCACCCACACGCAACACCCCGTGCAGCTGCTGGTCGCCGGCAAGGCGCACCCGGCCGACCGTGCCGGCCAGGCGCTGCTGAGCGAGTGGCAGCGCTTCGCTGCGCGTGCCGATATCGCCGGCCGCGTGGTGTTCCTCGAGGACTACGACATGCGTATCGCGCGGCATCTGGTACAGGGCGTCGACGTCTGGCTGAACACGCCGCGACGGCCCTGGGAGGCCAGCGGCACGAGCGGCATGAAGGTGCTGGCCAACGGCGGGCTGAACCTTTCCCAGCTCGACGGCTGGTGGGCCGAAGCCTATGCGGCCGACCTCGGCTGGGCGGTGGGCGACGGCCTGGAGCACGAACCCGCCCACGACGCGATGGACGCCGAACAGCTCTACCGGCTGCTCGAGGAGGAAATCGTGCCCGCCTTCTATACACGCGATGCGGACGGTACGCCTAACGCCTGGGTGCAACGCATGCGGCGCAGCATGAGCGCCCTGGTGGAACGCTTCTCTGCCGACCGCACGGTGCGCGAATACACCGAGCGCTACTACCTGCCACTGGCCATGGCCTATCGCGAGCGCTGTGCCGAAGGCTCGGCGCGGGCCCGCGAACTGGCGCGCCAGGTGACCTGCCTGCGTGGCTACTGGCACGAGCTGGCCTTCACCCGGCTGGAATGGCTGACCGCAGGCGATCGCTACCGGGTCGAGGCGCGGCTGCACCTGGGCCACATCGAGCCACAGCAGATCGCCGTCCAGCTGTTTGCCGAACCGGGCGAGATCCGGCCGCTCGATCTGGTCCAGCACGACGGTCCGTTCGCCGTCTTCCAGGGCGAGCTGCCCGTCACCCGTCCGGCCGCGGACTACACCGCGCGGGTGGTCCCCAGCGCCGACCTGGGATTGAACGTGCCGCTGGAGCTTGCGCTGATTCTCTGGCAGCGCTGACGCACGGCACGGGCTGCCCGCGATTCAGGCATCGACCACCAGGCGATAGCCGACCCCGGCTTCGGTCACGATGTACCGCGGCGCGGCGGGATCGTCGCCGAGCTTGCGCCGGAGATGGCCGATCACCACCCGCAGATAGTGGCTGTCGCCGCTGTGGCTCGGCCCCCAGATATCCTTCAGCAACTGCTGCTGGGTCACGACCCGGCCGCCATGGCGCGCCAGCTCCGCCAGCACCGCATACTCCTTGCGCGTAAGGCTCATTTCGCGGTCGTGCAGGCTGACACGCCGATAGGCGAAGTCGATGCACAACGGCCCGGCAACCACCTGGGCCGCCATGCCGGCGGAAGATTGCGGCTGGCGCAGCAGCGCCCGTACCCGAGCGAGGAATTCCTGGATGCCGAAAGGCTTGGTGACGTAATCATTGGCGCCGGCATCGAGCGCCATGACCTTCTCCGCCTCGCTGGAGCGCACCGACAGCACGATCACCGGCACCTGGCTCCAGCCGCGCAGCTCCCGCAGGACGGCCTGGCCATCCATATCCGGCAGGCCGAGGTCGAGCACCACCAGGTCCGGCTGGTCCAGCGCGGCGCGGGCCAGGCCGTCGCGGCCGTCGCTTCCCTCGACGACCCGGTAACCCTGCGAACCGAGGCTGATGCGCAGGAATTTCCGGATCTGCGGTTCATCGTCGATGATCAGTACGCTTGCCGAATCGCCAGTCACGAAAGGTCTTTCTCCATCTCCGGCTGGGGCTGCAGCGGCAGCTCCAGCGTCACACTGGCGCCGCGACCGCCGAGCCCCTCGCCGACGGAGACGCGCCCGCCATGGGCACCGATCATGCCCTGGCAGATGGCCAGGCCCAACCCGGTGCCCGGCCCGCCCCGGTCGCCACGCGCCGCCGTATAGAACATATCGAAGATCTTCTCCCGCTCCGCCTCCGGAATACCGGGCCCCTCGTCGCTGACGATGAAACGCAGCGTCCCGGGCGCGGCCGTGACCGCGACCTGCAGGGCGCCTCCGGGCGCGGAGAACCGCGCGGCATTTTCCAGCACGTTGACCAGCGCCTGTTCGATCAGCGCCGGATGGACGTACAGCAACGGCAGCACGTCGGGCAGTATGACCTCGACCCTGAGTTCGGCAAGGACCCGCTGCAGGCGTTGCAGGGCACCGGCGACGATATCCGCCGGCGCCACCCAGTCGCGGATGAGCTTGAGCCCGCCATGTCCCAGGCGTGTCATGTCCAGCAGGTTCTGGATGTAGCGATCCAGGCGCTCGGCCTCGTCACGGGTCGCCTCGAGCAACTCCTGCCGGTCGGCTTCGCTCATGCGGTGCCCCAGGCTCGCCAGGCTGTCGATGGAACCGCGCATGGCCGTCAGCGGCGTGCGCAGGTCATGCGAGACGGAGGCCAGCAGGGCGCTGCGCAGCTCTTCGGTCTGGCCGTGCAGACGAGCCGCCTCGAGTTCGTCGGCGAGCGTCGCGCGTCCCAGCGCCTGTGCCAGCGGTTGCGCCAGCGCCGCGATGAGCCGGCGCTTCTGTGGCGCCAGCTGCCCAGCGCCGACCGGCCGGATGCCAAGCAGGCCCAGCGATTGCCCGTCGCCGCTCAAGGGCAGCCACCACCACTGCCCGCCCGGCAAGGTATCGGTGCCCTGCCCCGCGGCCTGCCCATGCTTCCAGGCCCACTCGGCTGCGGCCTGCGCCTGGTCGTCCAGGGCTGGCGGGGCATCCCCCCGGAACGTCCATTCCGCCTGCCGGGTGCGCGTCGCCACCACCGCCTCCAGGTCCGACAGCAGTTGCAGCTGATGGACCGCGACGGCGCAGACGGCCTGCACGTCGGTGGCGGCGCTCAACCGGCGCGAGAGATCGAGCAAGGCCGTCGTCTCCGCCTGGGTCTGGCGCAGGACCTGCAGCTGGCGGCGCTGGCGACTGGCGAGGTTTCCGGCGAGGACCGCCATCAGCAGGAAGAACAGCAGCGTCAGGACGTCTTCCTGGCGAGCCACGATGAAGGTGAAGGTCGGCGGAATGAACAGGAAATCGTAGAAGAGAAACGACAGCCCCGCGCACGCCAGCGCCGGGCCGAGGCTGCTGCGCACGGCCACCACCAGCACGGCAGCCAGGAACACCAGCGAAATGTTCGGCAGCGCCAGGTAGCGCGACAACACCAGCGCGGCGCCGGTCGCCACCAGCGTCGCCAGCACCGCCAGGAGATAGGTGCGCCAGTCCAGCGGCGCCTTCCCCGGGCGCGCGCCCGCGACAGGCCCGGCCTCTGGTCCAGAATGCTGACTTCCAGCCCCTGCCCCATGGCGATGAGCTGCTCGGCGACCGAGCGGCCGGCCCGGCCCTTCCAGCGCCAG